>DASVOT010000448.1:0-14263 GCA_036383235.1 Chryseosolibacter sp. | reverse complement strand
CACCGCATCTGGTCAATGGTCTTGCATTCCGGCTCGAGCAGCTTAGGCGAGGCTACGAGGATACAAGCGCTCCGCGCGCGGCTCGTGGCAACATTCAGGCGATTCGGGCTGAAAAGGAAATTCATTCCCCTGGGCGCATCGAGCGTTGAGGAGCTCGTCATGGAATAGATCACGACCGGCGCCTCTTTGCCCTGGAATTTGTCCACGGTCCCTATCCGCATATCCGGAAGGCTTTCAATGAGCGCGGCCACCTGTGCATTGTAGGGGGCGACGATGAGAATGTCGTCTCTCGTCAGTGCCGCCGTTTTTCCATCGGCACCGGTCCATTTCCCCCGTGAAAGCAATTCATCCACGATTGCCCGGATGGCCGCGATCTCTTCCGGAGACTTGTTTTGATTCCCCTTGTGCGAAACCGGTACGTAAAAAAGGCCTGCGCCGTCGAAAGACGTCCCTCCGCTGATCACCTGTCTCTCCAACCCGTCGACGCATTTCAGACGGCGTTCGTAAAACATTTCGGAGGTGAACTCCGCAATGTGCGGATGCATGCGCCGAGTGGTATCGAGAAACAACCCCTTCCCGGCCGGCATGGTGGGATGGCCGTCGAGTAAATACGTCAGCGCGGCAACATCGCTTCCTTCCGGATGTGCGCCGCGCTGCGGTTGTTCGAGCTGCTGCGGGTCGCCCAGCAGGATCAGGTTCCTCGCCGACCGCGACGCCGCCATGACCTGTGAAAGTGACATCTGTCCGGCTTCGTCCACGAATAAATAGTCCAGTACCTCTACCGACCGGTCATCCGCCCATAGCCATGCCGTGCCTCCGACGAGCATGCCTTCATCCAACGCCGAAAGCGCCTTCCGCGTATCGGTCACCTCCGAGATCCACGGCGCGTAATCGATCTTATCGGTGACCTTGTGAATAAACCCGATCCTGACGTGCTCGCGGTCGGCGTGTTCTTTTACCTCTTCAAACATCGTGCGTATGACGCTGTGACTGATGGCTGTCACGCCCACTTTCTTTTTCGCCGCGAGCAGCGCCAGGATCATGCGCGCGCCGGTGTATGTTTTTCCCGCGCCCGGCGGTCCCTGCGCGGGGAGTATGCTCCGGTCAAGATTCAAGGCTATGTGCACGGCGGCCTGCGCCGGATCTTCATGAACAACGTTTGCGATGCGCTTTCCGTCCGCGAGCCGCGGTTCCCTTTTCATGAGCAGATCCTTGGATGCCGGGTATGACCACTTGTGATCCAACCCGTTCTCGTCAATCTCCTGCGCCAGGTTCATCAGCGAAGTGGCGAGCGAACCGGGGTCCACCCGACCGGACACGTGCACCGCGCGCGGATGGATATCGATCGTCTTGCCCATCTTCTTTATATCGATGGTACCCTTGTCGGGCGCGATGGATTGCACGGTGCCGATCCGCTCGCCTTTCACTTCAATTAGCTCGTCTCCCTCGTCCATGCTGACCTCCTGGGACGGATACCGGTAGCGATGCGCGGCAATGCGGTCGCGACCCTGCAGCGGAAGGACGCAGTCGAGCTCAAGCCCGGTGATGGCCTTCCTCTCGTCGAGCAACTCCTCATGCTCCAGCTCGTGAACGCGATAGTATTCCCACCAGGCGCTTTTGTCCTCCCTTCTGAAGTAATCGATCTGGTGCGCCATCAGCCACCTGGCGCGGTCTTCGTCTGTCCATGTTGCCCGGTCTGCCGATAGTTTTTCCGTGAGCGCCTTAAACAATGCCTGCGCCCGCGTGTCGTTCACCTGGATGTTTTCACTTGCCTCACCGTACTTGACCTCCGGTCGCCTGTAATCCAGTTCGTTCTCCTTGCGCAGGTCTTCCAGCCAGCGGTGAAGCGCTTCCGTCGCAAGACAGTCGTCTTCGTTGTAATCCTGAACAGTTTTGATCGTATCGGCCGGCAGCGACCCGAACTCGTTCACCTCCAGCGCGTATTCCAACGACTTTCTCGCCATGCCCGCTTCGCGGAGGTCGACTTTGCGCGTATATTTTGTGAACTTCTCCAGCTCCTTTAAAGAATATCTTTCGACGCTCGCCAGCAAGGCTTCCTTAAAGACCGCGTGCAGGTCGATGAATCTCTCCGCGCGAAGCAGCTTATCAACTTCCGTTTCAAACGCGGCGTGGACACGCGCCAGCCTCTTGACGGCGCCAGGCTCATACGGCGCGAAATGGTAGATATACATGTTCGGATGCCGCTTCCACCGCTCGATGACAAATCGCATAAACTCCGAAAACGCCAGTTTCTCTTCGCTACGTGTCGTTGCCCAGAGTTTTTTGTAGGTCATCGATCCATCCACGTCCTGGTACGCATAGCCCAGGAGATATTCAAGGCCTCCGTCGGGATAAAATGGATCGCCTTCGATGTCGAAGTAAACGTCTCCCCTGTCCGGTTCCGGTAGGCGGTGCAGTCCCCGCGCGTTTTCCACCGGCAGCCGTTCGTGCTTCAGTGAACCCAATGCGCGCCCCTCCAGTTGAACCCTCGCCTGCAATTGTTTCCGTATCAAAGTCTCTTTGTTGCCCCGCTCGGTTTTTTCGATCTTTTCAGCCATGGCGAAGTGTTCGAGGGTGTGGATGTTTTGCTTTTGCAACTCCCCGATGTGGAGGTTCCGGATTCCAGCCACCAGCGAGAGGTGGTCGTCATCATGTCGTTTCCGGTCGCATACTTTCCACCATTTGCAGATGTGGCAGTGATCGGTGGGATCGGGATAGGTCGGCAGCGCCGGGCCTGCCATCACCGCCTCAAAGTTCTTGCGGATAAGCCGGTAATAGGCGCTGAACTGCGCAAATGAATGTCCCTCGGAAGGGAAGTCGTGTCCAGGTTTTACGACATACATTTTTTCGGGAGCCGTACCTTGCACAACCGACAGCAGGTCCGTATAGAGGCAGAGTTGCAACAGCGTAGCCGCGCGCGTCTCCTGCGCCAGCTTCGTGTCCTGCACTTCATACGACCAGTCGCCGAATTTGCTCTTGCCTGGCACCTTCAATAAAATGTCCGCATAACCGATCCATTGACCGTCCGCGAGCTTTGCCTGGACGATGACATCGACGCCGTCGCGCATGGCCTGCAGGCCCGCTTCAATTTCCTTGCCCCGCAGGTTGACGCAGGACAACCCTCTTTTCTCGGCAAGATATTTCACATATGCCGCCTCATGTTCCTGACCCCTTTTGATAAGGGCATCCAGTGAGGGGTCGTGGTAATACGGTTCCTGGGCTTCGCCGATCGCGACGACTCGCTTAAGCTGCGTAAGGTGCTCGCAGGAGAGGTGGTCGGAGAGGTCTGTTGCGGCGAGCTGAAAGCCGGTGAGGGTATATTTCATCCTGAAAAATATCGAGATTGTAAACCAGGAGCCCATCACAACCGCGCAGAAGCATTTGGTGAGGGGCGGGGAGTAAAGATAGAAAAATTTTTAAGCGGCGCCCACCGAAACGTGTTCTTTGCCACGAAGATGCCGGATACATGGGTATACGGATATACGGAAATATGGAAATATGGAAATATGGATATATGGATCAAGAGTGTAAAGGTATAAGGGTATAGGGTATAGAGGTATAAGGGGTCAAGAGTGAAGAGATAAATCCCTCGTTGGAGATTCAGAGGGGAGAGCTATCCGAAAGATGGGACCACGGATCCCGGGGCTCCGCCACTTCGCGGCTCCACCCCGGGCTGATGTATTACGCCCCTTCAGGGTTAGAGATGTTTACAATAAACAACTGAATAGCTACACGCAGTACCCTTATACCTTATACCTTATACCCTTATACCTCAGCGCCTTAGAGCCGTATATCCATATATCCGTATCTCCGTATCTCCCCTATACCTTTATACCCCTATACCCTTATACCTTAAAGCCGTATCTCCCCCTATACCTTTATACCTCTATACCCTAGACCTTAGAGCCGTATATCCTTAGATCCGTATATCCGTATATCTATTTCCCCGGCAGCAGGGTAGCCCGGAACTTGACAAGCACCTTGTCCTCCGTCATCTCATGTCCCATGATCGACGGCGTCTCGATGTCATAGTCTTTCAGCCGGACATAAAATTCAGATGCAAGGGTTATCTTGCCCTTCCCCACCGTGATCGTGCCTTTCTCGGATATCTCTTTCTCCTTGCCATGAATCTTTAATACTCCTTTCGCGGTTGCGGGGTAGGTACCTGGCTTTTTGTAATCGATGTCGCCGGTTATTTTTCCGTCGAACCCCGCCTCGGTGTACCGCTGGGTCTCCAGGTATTTCTTTTCCGCGTCCCTGCCCATCTTCCTGTTCCTGAATTTGAAGTCGGCCATATTCATTTCAATCTTCAGCGCACCGGTTGATGTATTCAGGCTGGCGTTCACGTTCGCGTCCCGCGCATCCACATCGGATACGGGCGCTTTGCTGTAAAAAGAAGCAAATCCATTACTGGTTGCATAGGTCTTCTGCGCCATGGCCGGTTGCAGCAGCAAAAGCAAGCCCAGCGCCGTGATGATGATTTTCATGATATTCATTTTCGCGGCAGGGCGAAAAGAAGCATGCCGGAGAGAGTTGCGGGCTACCAGCGACAGTCTCAACCATGGCGGCGGTTAGCCTTTCACATCTTGAGAAACTCGAGCAGCTTATACACCGTCAGCGCCGGCCACACGATCGCTTTGAGCACGCCCAGAACGCCTCCCCAGAAAGAAGTGGCATGCTGAATGAAATATACGAGCGCACCGATAAACGCAAGCCCATACGCTCCGCCGGCAACGCCCTGCGCGCCGGCGCTGTTTCTTTTGGAAGTGTTTTCCATTCTTTTGCAGTTTGGTGATATGACACGTAAATTTTGCTTTATCGCCGCAAACAAACCATGACGAATATCATGCTGGAGACCGCCGGTGCTTCTGTTTTGTTTTCATGATTTACATCTACAACCTCCCCGTTAGTCAATTTCGCCTCCAGCGTTAGCGCTTCCGTCCCGCTGGTTCAGAAACTTTTCGTACCTTCCAACAGCAACAATTCTTATGGACAGAAGAAATTTTATTCTCAACTCCGCCGCCCTTAGCGGAGCCCTTGCCCTGAACGGGCCCGCGGTATTTGCGAAGGCCGGATCCGGCAACCCGGCGCTCCCGGCCGACGGGGAAACGCGTTTCAATAACGCTATGCGCTGGGCCCAGCTGGCGTTTGTAGAGAGCGACCCGGGCAACTATGATCCGGGTTTCTGGCTTGATTACTTCAAAAAGATCCGCGCGCAGGGCGCCCTTCTCAGCGCGGGCGGCATCGTGGCCTTCTATCCCACAGCCATACCGTTACACCACCGCAGCGACTGGCTCAAAGACAAAGACGTATTGGGCGAACTCGTAACGGGATGCAGAAAAATGAATATGTCCGTGGTATTGCGAACCGACCCGCACGCCACGAGGCAAAATATGGCGGACGCCCATCCGGATTACATTCATGTAACTGCGGATGGTCAGAAACGCCGGCACTGGGCCAACCCCGACCTGTGGGTGACCTGCGCGCTGGGCCCGTACAACTTCGACTTCATGACGCAGGTCATCCGCGAGATCACCACGCGGTATAAACCCGACGGCATCTTCTCAAACCGCTGGGCCGGACACGGCATCTGTTACTGCGAGCACTGTAAAAAGAATTTCAAAGCGTTCTCCGGCCTCGAGCTGCCCGCGAATTCCGAACGGCTCGATCCCACCTACCGGAAATGGTCGCAATGGCGGATGGAAAGGCTCAAAGAACTCTGGTTCCACTGGGATGGCGCGATCAGAGAGATCGACCCCGGATCAAGGTTTATACCCAACGGCTTCCCCGACCGGTTGCTCACCGGCAAACACGCGGACTTCTTCTTTGCCGATCAGCAGGCGCGAAGGGGGGTGATCCCTCCGTGGTCCAATGGCAAGAGCGCGAAGAAGCTGAGGTCCACCATGGGCATGAAACCGCTCGTGAATATTTTCAGTGTCGGTGTGGAAGAAGAGTACCGGTGGAAGGACTCCGTCATGCCCGAAGCGGAAACCCGCGTCTGGGTGGCGGAAGGAACGGCAAGCGGCATGAAACCCTGCTTTGTGAAATTCTCGGCCGTCCTTTACGACAAGCGCTGGCTCACGACCGTCGACAAAATTTATCAGGCGCATTACAAGGCGGAGAATTACCTGAGGAACACGGCGCCGGTCGCACGCATCGGTGTCGTGTATTCCGAAAATACCGAGCGCAACTACGGCGGCAAGGAGTGGCAGACGAACATCGGCGATCATGAAAATGGAATGTATCATGCGCTGGTGGAAGACAGCATGCCCTTTGAAATGGTGAACGACAAGCTGCTGGACGAGACGAGTCTTCGCCCGTTTAAGTTGCTGATCCTTCCGAATGTGGCCGCCTTATCGGACGAGCAGTGCAGCCAGCTGCGCAAGTTCGTTGAAAACGGCGGAAGCATCGTCTCTACGTTTGAAACATCGCTCTATGACGAAGAGGGAAAAGCGCGACCTGATTTCGGACTCGCCGATATTTTCGGCGTCTCTTACGCCGGCGGGGTGGATGGCCCCATGCAAAACAGTTACCTGAGACTGAAAGCGGATGCCGCGACGAAAAACTTCCACCCCATCCTGCAGGGCCTGGAGGACGCGTACCGGATCATCAACACCGTCCACCAGGTCAGGGTGACACCGGCGAAAGAGTTTCCCAGTCCCGTCACCATCATCCCCACGTATCCGGACCTGCCGATGGAAGATGTTTACCCGCGCGTCGCTGACACGGCCAACCGCGGCGTTTACCTCCGGGAGGTCGGCGATGCCCGTATTGCGTATATCCCGGGCGATATGGACAGGACCTTCTGGCAGATCATGACGCCGGATCACGCGCGGTTGCTGCGAAACATCATTCGCTGGGCGCTGAAGGAGGAACCGCTGGCGGAAGTAACGTCGCCGGGAAGCATCATCGATGTGGCCCTGTGGAAACAGGAACGGTCGATGACCGCACACCTGGTGAACCTGACCAACCCGATGATGATGAAGGGTCCCTTCAGGGAGCTGATCCCGGTGTCAGCCGAGGTAACCATCCGCGTTCCGAAGAATTCGAAAGCTTCCGGCGTGAAGCTGCTCGTCAGCGGATTGAAACCCGATTATAAGATCGAAGGTAACGTCATCAGGGTGAAAGTCCCGCGGATTGAGGATTGCGAGATTGTGGGGATCGACCTGGTCTGAAAACGAGATGCCAGGTGCAAGGTGCCAGGTGCTAGGTGCCGGGTTCCGGGTGCAAGGTGCCGGGTGGGCCCGGGGGGAAATTAAATTTTAATTCGTGTGATTAAGAACTTTATATCGTTCATAGTATTTCGGCTGCTGACGGTGGTCCTCATGATTGCACCCGTTGCGGCCGTGGCCCAGTTCCTTCCAAAAGATCCGGGGCATTACGACAACTCGTGGTGGAACCGCGCGCCCTACCGCCTGGTGCAAACCAACCTTCGCGAGATTGACGCCACCATGGATACCGACGCCTATGTTCAGTCGATGGTGGATGCGTCGGCGAACGTGGTGTTGCTAAACGTGGGAGGCATCGTTGCGAATTACCCGACGAAGCTTCCATATCAGTATCGCAATCCTTATATGAAAGGCGACCTTGTCGGCACGCTGGTGAAAAAACTTCACGAGAAGGGGATCAGGGTCGTCGGTCGTTTTGATTTCAGCAAGCTCAACGAAACGCTGGCCGCAAAGAGACCGGAATGGCTTTATATCGGAACGGACGGAAAGACCGTGAACTACAACGGGCAGGTTCACACGTGCGTCAACGGAGGCTACCAGCAGGAGTATTCCAAAGAGATCCTGAGCGAAGCCCTCCGCGCATATCCGCTCGATGGCGTGTTCTTTAACATGATCGGATACACCACCTCTGACTACAGCGGAGTATTTCACGGAATCTGTCAGTGTGAAAATTGCAAAAAACGATTTTACGATTCAACGGGCCATGCGCTCCCCGTAATGGGCGACCTGGACGACCCGGTGTTCAGGAAATACAACGCCTTCAAAAGGTCGACCGCAGATAAACTTTTTAAGGAGATCCAACAGCATATCAAAAATCTGAATCCAAAGCTGATGATCAACACCTATGCGGAAGCCGGAGTGGATATGATCGCCAGCGAATCCAGCGCCTCGATTGCGGAAGAAAATGAATGGAATTATTCCGCCACGGATAATGTAAAACGCGTTCTCGGATCCTACAAAGACCGGGCGCCCGGAAACCTCCTCATCTATTTTCAGGACATCGGATTCCGCCACGTCGGCACTTCTGCAAACCTGGCGAAAGTCTGGATGCTGGAAAACATGCTGCACGGCGCGCCCCTGGGTTTTGTCGTGATCG
The DNA here is from genome assembly GCA_036383235.1 of Chryseosolibacter sp. Taxonomy (GTDB): domain Bacteria; phylum Bacteroidota; class Bacteroidia; order Cytophagales; family Cyclobacteriaceae; genus Chryseosolibacter. Next base: position 5,938 of record DASVOT010000448.1, on the reverse strand, counting down.
GCACCTTGGTAAACTATGAAGACCGCGTCTTCATGCCCACGCTGAATGACCTGTATGGTTTTCACAAGTCGAATGAAAAACTGTTCACCAACCTTGAGTCAGTTGCCAACGTAGCCCTCGTCAGGGGATCCGGCGACGAATACCGGGGGATGATTAAATTGCTCTCCGAGGAACACATTCTCTTTGATATCATTGAGCCCTCTGTCCTTGGCACGGAGCGGACGCCGAAGAGGCTGGAGGAATATGACGCGCTTGTTCTTCCGGGCGTGGAAAGCATGGACGAGAGGCTTTTGTCCGTGATCGACAATTATGTGAAGCGCGGGGGCAGCATCATCGCCACCGGCGCCGTTTCCACAAGGGACGCGTCCGGAAAACCGCTGAACAGCATCCGGCTCCAGGCGCTGGGTGTGCGTTCTTCATACGAAATCTTACATCGCGCCAAATCCACCTACCTGAAAGTGTCAGAAAGCGATAAGAAAGAATTCGGTGAAGCGGATTTCACGGACTTCTCTCTCATGATGATGTATTCGGATTTCCTGAAGTGTGTGCCAAACGGCGAGACAGCTACCGGGTTGTTGAAGCTCGTGCCGTCGACCATGTTTGGCCCGCCGGAGAAATCGTACTACACGGAGCAGAATATCACCAACGTCCCGGGAGTGATCGTCAATACCTTTGGAAAGGGGAAATCTGTTTTTATTCCCTGGGAGCTTGGAGGTCAGTATTAGTCAAAAGGAAACTACGCACACCGGAAGCTGTTCGCAGGATCCCTCCGGAATATTCTGAAAGTGCCCCTGACGCTCGTCACGGATGCATCACCGTTGATAGAAGTTTCACACCTGGCCAACCGCGCGGGATCGTTCGAGTGGATAGGACTGATCAACGAAAGCGGGCAGATCGGCGGCTCTTACCGGGAACCCATTCCTGTTCACGACGTCACCATCCGTTTCATTCCACAGAAGGCAGTGGGAAGCGTCTGGCTGATGCGGTCGGGAAAAAAACTCGCGTTCAAACAAAGCGATAGATGGGTGGAATGCCTGGTTCCCAGGGTGGAAGATTTCGAGATGGTGGTGTGCGCCTATCCGCCGGGCCAACGCTGAAAACGGGGCCACGGCTGCGTGGTTCTCTGCACGAGAATGCAAATGTCCGACTGTCGATCGGATGCCTTCGCGATTCTGCGTTCGAAATTCGTCATTCAACTCGCGATCCGGCATCAATAAAACTCAATCAGCAGGGGCACCTCCGCATCCACAGCCTTGTGCCCATGCTCTCTCGCGGGCAGCCAGCGCGGACCGTTCAACAGGATCTCCTTTGCTTTCGCATCGAGTCGCGGAGATGCCGACTGTTCAATGCTGACATCGGCCAACGCTCCCCGCGACGTCACCTTGAACGAAAGCTTAACATGACCCAATTCATCTTCGCGCACTGCCCTTGGTTTGGATTTTACATACTGCTGTAATTTTTCAAAGCCGCCCTCCGGCATCGGGTACAGGCTGCTTTCGTCGTAGACGAACGTCTCGCCCTCCGGCGACCGCGACTTCCCACTGACGAGCCTGCCCCTGTTGAACGTCTCCTCAAAATACATTTCGCCGTTCGCGTACCGCCCGTACCAGTAGCCGTCCTTCAGGCCATACCGGTATTCTCCTTCCTGCGCGATCACGCCATTGGGATAACGGCGAATATCCCTTCCGTTGCCATCCACAACGAGACTGTTTCCCAGGCTGTCCCACATGCTGTGAACGAAACGCCCGTTGTTATAGAAAATCTCCGCTTCCAGCTTTCCGTTGGCGTGATACGTTTGCCATTTCCCGAATCGCTTGCCGTCGACGTAGCGGCCGGCTTCGATGTATTTGTTCTTGTCCGTGTAATACAGAAAGACGCCATCGCGCTTATCGTTCCTGTATACGCCTTTCATCCGGATGTTGCCATTCGCATAATAATCCCGCACAGTGCCATCCCATCTTCCGAGCGAATCCCGGTGACCGACGCGGTAATACGCGGCGGGTGGCTCGTGAATCTCATGGTCGTTGCTGTCATAAAGAACTTTCACCATTCCCGCACCAGCGGAGTCGGGGGTTTCCGGCGCCATTCTCACATTCGCCCACAGCGCGTAATCCAGGTCGCGATATTTTCGCATGAGCGCCTCGAGGTATTCCACGCTGTCGAGATACGTGTAGGTCTCCCGTTGAACCACCAGTTTTTTGAAAAGATTTTCCTGCTTGCGGAGGCCTATGTATTTTCGCAGCTTGAATGTGTCGGATCCCAATCCCGCAGGCAAATTCGTCTGCTCGTCAAGCCGGGTGAGGATATCCTCCCAGTGATGATAATTTTTGATGAACATGCGCATGTCGTCGTCGTTCAGCTTCTCCTTCAGCAGATGCCGGGTTGTATCCTCGGCGGCGACAACCTGTTTGAAGAATTTGAAATAGCGCACCTGGTTCCTGGGGAGCAGGAAGAAAAGGATGACCAGGGCGACGATCATCACGTATTCCACCCTGACTTTTCCGATGGCATCCCGGCGTCCGGGCGCGAAGGAAAAAAAACCGATGAACGCTCCCGCCATCACGCCGGCGAACTGGGCGGCGTAGTCCGGGTACATCCATCCGGGAAAAAGCACATTCATGGATACAAAGACGATACAATGGATCAGCAGGATAACCATCTGCCGGCCGCCCTTTCCGGGAAAGAATATCTGGTAAACGAGCCAAAAGCCCAGCAGGCCCATGATCGCTTCAGACGCGCCCACACCGATGTTAAACAGGTTCCAGTACAGACCGTTGAACGCAGCGGCGATGCCGGACACAAAATACACGAAGGCAAATTTCTTTGTTCCCACCTTTGCTTCCATTGTGAGTCCCGCGTAAAGCAACATATACATGTTCAGGGCCAGGTGAATGATGCCGCCGTGGAGGAACATGTGTGTAAGAATCCGGTAGGGCTCGCGATCGAGGGCGAGCGGATTGAACTGCGCGCCGAGGACAAGAAGCGTGATGGTCCACTTCTGTCCCGTGAGGGTGCCGGCCACGATAAAGGAAGCGATAAAGACGGCGACGTTCATCCCCACCACCGTGAGGGTGAATGGCATCTTCCTCGGTGAAGGCAATGCGGACTGGAGGTGGGGCATTTGGTAAAAATAATGATTATCAGGCGAGTACAAAAGGGCGGGAAAGAGGTACCTGAGAGTTCGCAAGTGGATTTTGTTGCGGCGATTTTGGTAACGGTCTATCCTTTTTTTACCAAAATCATTTCAAAGGGACTTGATTCCTTATAAATTATCATCAAATAAATGTCCCGTCGTGGCGGCAGAGGCAAACGTGAGCACTCCTGCAGAGGAGCAAAGCAAGTCAACAAAGGATTTTTGGCTGCGGCTCGATAATGCCGCCAAGATCTACCCCGCCATCCAGTCTCAGGAAATGACGGCGGTGTTCAGGTTGTCGGCCGTGCTGAAAGAGCGCGTCAAAATCGGTCCGCTGCTGACGGCAGTCAGTCTCCTTGAGAGCCGCTTCCCTTACTACAAGATGATACCGCGAAAAGGATTCTTCTGGTATTACCTGCAGCATTACGATAAAACCATCACCGTAGTGCCGGATGCCGGGCTTCCGTGCCGGGCGTTTCAACGAGACGAACTCTTTTTCAGAATCCTGGTGAAGGGAAAGAAAGTCAGCGTTGAGTTCTCGCATATTCTTACCGATGGATCGGGGGCTTTTGAATTTCTTAAATCGCTTCTCGTCACTTATTTCGAAGCCGGTGGTTGGCTTCTGCATGAAACCATGCCGGTTCTCCGGGCCGGGGAGGCACCTTCAGAAGAAGAATTTGAGGATGCTTTCGGACGATATTTTGAGACGGGTCTGCCGGCACCGGTAAGAATTCCAAAGTCATTCCACCTGCCCTTCAGATTGAAAGCGATGCCGCGTTTCAGTACCATGATCTTCCGCATTCCCATCGACCAGGTCATGAAGCAGGCGAAATCTTTTAACGTGTCTCTCACGGTGTATCTGGTGGGGGTTTACCTCCTCAGCCTTCAGAATGTCTATAACAAGCTGACGCCCCTGAAAAAGAAAAGCAGCAGAAAAATCTTCAGGATACAGGTCCCCGTGAACCTGAGAAACCTGTATCCATCGAAAACAATGCGGAATTTTTCGCTGTTTGTCACACCAGAGATCGATTTGCGCCTTGGCCAGTATACCTTCGAGGAAATCCTGAAGACGGTGTATCACAAGATACAGCTCGAGACCGACAGAAAACTGATCAGCAAGATCATTTCGCGCAATGTCCGCGCGGAAAGGAATGTCGTCCTGAAAAACACGCCTCTCTTTATCAAATCGCTTATTCTTTTTTTCACCTACAGGATCGAGGGGACCAGTCGCTACGCAGGAGTCATCACCAACCTGGGAAAAGTCTCCCTCAATGATGAAGCGGACAGGCTGATCGATCACTTTGTTTTTATTCCACCGCCGCCAAACAAAGCGCTCAAAGTGAATTGCGGGGTGATCGGCTTCGCCAATAACCTCGTCATCACCTTCGGGAATATCTCCGCCTCCCGGGATCTGGAGCGGGAATTCATCACAACGCTTACTCATGCGGGGTTAAATGTAAAGTTACTTGGCTAAAACGGTTATGACAGCGATCTGTAAAAATTGCCTCGTTGAACTCGATGACGACATGGAGATCTGCCCCCTTTGTGGCACACCGGTAAATGCAACCGGACCAGTCGGGAGTGTGCCAAGAACGCCCGTGCACATGGAAGATTTGGAAAGGCATCTGCTGCAACGGATTCTGTGGCAGGTTACGGCAACTCTCCTGCTTTCCGGGATCGCCACAACGCTCATCATTGACGTGGCCCGTCACAAAACGATCACCTGGTCCGTCTACCCGGTCACGATTTGTCTGATCGCATTCTCGTATGCCTCACTCTTCGCCTTCTGGCAGACAAAAACGATCTATCGGATCCTGGGAGGATGGGTATTGTCAAGTTTGTTACTGTTGCTCGTCGATCTGTTTCTGGACCGGACTGACTGGCCCACTGGCGCTGGCATACCACTGGTCTTCGCCCTCAATTTCGTTGCAATCACACTTTTGGCCATCTTCCGCATTACGAAACGCAAAGGGTTGAACCTGTTGGCCTATACATTTGTTGGTATAGCAGTTCTGTGTATCAGCATTGAATGGATACTGTCCCGTTATTTTTCGGGCAAGGTTGAATTAGCCTGGAGTATTATTGTCGCAGCCTGTTTGTTCCCCGTCTCCATCGCCCTGCTTTTTATCTTCTTCAGAACCTGGAACAATCCGAAACTTCAAAAGATCTTTCACACCTAAGCCCGCGTGAGCGCCATGATGATGAGATCGAAACTTTAACAACATGGCAAGCCTTGAAAGCAAAGCATTCAATGTTTTTCTGAAAATTATTCGCAAAAAATCGTTTCTGAAGAAACAGTTCGATTGGGGTAAATTTGATTTCTTCACCTGTCCGCAACCTCCGAAAGAAATTCTTCGAAGCTGTTCAGTGGAGAAGCACGTGATCCATAATCGAAATGTCTTTACACTTCATCCGGTAACGACGCCTTCGAAAAAGCACATTTTATACCTCCATGGAGGCGCGTACGTTCAGAACTTTGTCAGGCAGCATTGGATCTTCCTCCAGGCTCTCCTGGAGGACCTGCACTGTGACATCACCGCGCCCGACTATCCGCTGGCTCCGGCACATACCTACCGGGATGCCTTTAATATGATCGTTCCGCTCTATAAAAAGCTGATACAAACTGTCTCACCTTCCGACCTGATCCTGATGGGCGATTCGGCCGGCGGAGGATTTGCGCTGGCGCTGGCGCAATATCTTCGCGAGAAAGACCTTCCCCAGCCTTCGAAGATATTCCTGTTATCGCCGTGGCTGGATGTGACGATGACAAATCCCGCCATCAAGGACATTGATCCCCTGGATCCC
>DASVOT010000447.1:0-3473 GCA_036383235.1 Chryseosolibacter sp. | reverse complement strand
ATGACATGCGTTTCATCGTCAGGATGCTTGAGGCCGGACAGCGTACCGTCGTCGCCGACGCCCAGCAGCAACGTTCCGCCCTGCGCGTTGGCGAAGGCAATCATCTCGCGCACGATCTTGTCTGGGTAGGCGGCTTTCCTTTTGAATTCCAGGCGTGAACCTTCGCCCTCCGCAATAAGCTTCTTCAGGTCGCGAACCTGCCGCGGATGGTAGGTCGTTGTTTCCTGCGGCCTGTTCATGTTCTCAGAGTTTTCCGCCGATCGCTTCGTCGTCGTCATCTTCCTCCTCCTGCCCCGGTCTCGGAAGGGTGAACATGCTGCTCAGCAGGTCCTTGAACTGTAGCCCGGATGAAAGGCGATGCTTGCTGATCAGACTGTACTCGGCCAGCCCATGGAGAGCGAACTCCATAAGGAAAAGTTTTGTTCGCGGATCCTGGTGTTTGTGAAGGTCGCCGATCAGTTCGGCCAATCCCGGGACGCTTTTCAGCCTTTTGTCAAATTCGGCCTGGGGCATGTCGTGCAGAAGGTCCACACTGTTGCCGTCGCCAAACCAGTCGGAGATTTTTTTGTAGGGGCTTTTTTCCTTTTGCTTTCTGAATTTGTCGGGATCCGGGAAATAATTGACAAACTGTGTGCGGATGGCTTTTCCAATCAGGTTTTGCGCAACGATGTTGGGTCCTTCCTGCTCACCTTCATAGACCAGCTCCACCTTTCCGGTAATAGCGGGAATGACACCGACGAAATCGGAAATACGGATGGAGACTCCTTTTTCGTCGTTGAGGATGCTCCGGCGCTCGGCCGCTGCGATGAGGTTTTCATAAGCCGATATCGTCAGGCGGGCCGATACTCCGCTCTTGGCGTCCACATATTCGCTCTTGCGCGCTTCGAAGGCAATCTGTTCAACGAGGTCTTTCACGATCTCATTCACATCGATCGCCTTCTGCGCTTCCTTGACGCGGGCTTCCTGCTGCGTGATGCGCTTTCCGATTTCGAGCGTCTTGGGATAGTGGGTGATGATCTGGCTATCGATGCGGTCTTTCAACGGGGTGACTATGCTTCCCCTGTTTGTATAATCCTCCGGGTTCGCCGTGAAGACAAACTGGATGTCGAGCGGAAGCCTGAGCTTGAAGCCTCGGATCTGGATGTCGCCTTCCTGCAAAATGTTGAAGAGGGATACCTGGATGCGGGCTTGCAGGTCGGGAAGCTCGTTGATCACAAAAATGCAGCGATTCGAGCGCGGAATCAGCCCGAAGTGAATGACGCGCTCGTCCGAATAAGGCAATTTCAGCGTCGCCGCTTTTATGGGATCGACATCGCCGATAAGGTCAGCGATGGAAACGTCGGGCGTTGCAAGCTTTTCCGTGTAGCGCTCTTCGCGATGGATCCACGCGATGGGTGTGTTGTCGCCTAGCTCGTCTACTTTGTCCCTTCCAAACCGCGACAAAGGTCGCAGGGGGTCATCATTCAGTTCGGAGCCTTCTATGACCGGCACATACTCGTCGAGCAGGTTGACCATCAGCCGCGCCAGCCTCGTCTTTGCCTGACCGCGTAAGCCGAGGAGGTTGATATCGTGGCCGGCCAGTATCGCCCGCTCGAGATCGGGAATAACGGTCTCTTCGTAACCCCATATGCCGGAGAACACCGGCTCCTTTTTCTTAAGTTTGGCAATGAGGTTTCCGCGCAACTCTTCCTTGATGGATTTCGGTTGATAACCCGATTTTTTTAATTCACCTATTGTTTTGAGATTGGTCATCTGCTTGCATTGCAACGTTTAAATTACTCTCTGCGCTTTCGCCGGTTAAAGGGTCTTTCTCCTGTTTCGCCTGAAATCTTCAAAGACCAGGCTTCCCAATCCCTGCAGGGAACTGTAGTAGGCATTTCCATTATTGGCTTTCGTGAATTCCCGCACAAAGGCCTTAAGATTAGGGTCGGTGGCGATCATGAACGTCGTTACCGGGATTTTTATTTTTCTCAGCTGGGTGGCCAGGTCTAACGTTTTGTTCAGGATCTTTTCGTCAAGTCCGAAAGCGTTTTTATAATATTTGATCCCCTGCTTCACGCACGTAGGCTTGCCGTCGGTGATCATGAAGATCTGTTTATTCGAATTTTTTCGCCGGCGAAGGATATCCATTGCCAGCTCGAGACCTGCGACCGTATTGGTATGATAAGGGCCTACTTTCAGATAGGGCAGATCTTTGATCTCGATTTGCCAGGCGTCGTCGCCAAAGACAAGGATATCAAGGGTATCTTTCGGATACTTCTTCGTGATGAGCTCGGCCAGCGCCATGGCGACTTTCTTGGCAGGAGTAATGCGGTCTTCACCGTAGAGGATCATCGAGTGGGAGATATCGATCATCAGCACGGTGGAGGTCTGTGTCTTGAATTCGCTCTCCATCACCTCGAGGTCGTCCTCGGTGATCAGAAAATTTTCGAGCCCGTGGTTGATCTGCGCATTGCGCAAGGAATCCGTGACTGAGATCTGTTCGAGGGTATCGCCGAATTGGTAGTCTCTTTTTTCTGTTGTTTGTTCGTCGCCGGGACCGCTGTGATGGGTGTTGTGCTCGCCGGAGCGGGTCTTCTTCAGTCTGCCGAAGATCTCTTCCAGGGCAGACTGACGCAGGTTCTGCTCGCTTTTCGCCTTCAGCTTGAATTCGCCTTTCGGGCCCTCGTCGGTGATATATCCGTTTTTTTTCAGGTCTTCGATGAAATCGCCGATCCCATATTGCCCGTCTGTCAATTTATATTGACGGTCGACTTCTGTTAACCATTGCAAGGCTTCCGCCACGTTTCCGGAAGTGATAAGAATGAGCTGCATGAAAACTTTCAGCAGTTTATCAAAATCGCTACTGGCTTTTTCGGGGGGAGGGGTGAATTTTGAAAAACGGTAGCCTGACATGCGAGACAGTTTATGAATAAACCATTAATTTCCGAAATGTGTTTCACTTCGAAAATCTAAATTTTGAAATAATCGCCGTAACGTCTTTAAAAAGCATTTTCCGGCCAGAACTGAGCGGCCGGTCAACGGAAATCGGCAACGGCTACCAACCGGATGGGTGCCGCAGGGGATACGGGCAAAGAATTAAACCGCTGCCTGCTTTCTGCCAGGCCCTTTTTCCCTCAGCCGCATGGTTCCGAAGACATAGTCCCAGAGGGGAGAGGAAACTCCGAAGACCACATCACCATCTTTGTAATGGTGAACACTGTGATTGATCCAGAGCGCCCTCAGAAAATTCTTCGGGGGCTGATAGATATGCACGACATAATGCACGGACAGGTAGTAGGCGTAGCCAACCAGGAACCCGGGCAGAAAAGCGAATGCAAAATCACCCATGACGAGGCGGAAGAACAGCAACAGAAGCGTGGCAACCGTGATGCTCAGCAGAGGCGGCATGGCGAGCCGGTCCTTGTCTTTGGGGAATTCATGATGAACGCCGTGCGCGTTGTATTGAAATTTCTTTCTCCATTCTGTGTTTG
>DASVOT010000446.1:0-7344 GCA_036383235.1 Chryseosolibacter sp. | reverse complement strand
CATTCGAAAAAGGGCTCTTCAAAAAATATGGCGTCAACGTTCAGATCTCGAAGGAATCCTCGTGGGCGAATGTGCGCGACAAGCTGCTGACCGGCGAACTCCAGGGCGCGCATTGTCTTTTTGGAATGCCGTTCTCGGTCTACACCGGAGTGGGCGGAAATGCCGGATCGGAATTGCCGATCGCTATGATGCTGAACAACAACGGGCAGTGTATCAGCCTCTCAAAAGACTTTTGCGGGAAAGTGAAGCCGGGTGATATCAGCACCGTGCGCGCGGCGGTGATGGACCTGGCCGCGAAAAAAGAGATGACATTTGCCGGAACTTTTCCCGGCGGCACACACGACATCTGGCTGCGCTACTGGCTGGCGGCGTCGGGCGTTGATCAGAACCGGGTAAAGATCATTACCATCCCGCCCCCGCAGATGGTGGCCAACATGAAGGTGGGAAACATGGACGGCTTTTGCGTGGGCGAGCCGTGGAACCAGGTAGCCGTCAAGCAGGGAACGGGTTTCACCCACCTGGCCACGCAAGACATCTGGAAACACCATCCCGAGAAAGCGCTCGTGCTCAACAAAGAGTTCAGCGTCGCGAAAAGACCGCAGGTCAAACGGATTATGAAAGCCATCCTGGAAGCGTGCATCTGGCTGGATGACATGCAAAACAGGAAGGAGGCCGCGGAGATCATCGGCCGGCCTGCGTACGTCAATGCCCCTGCAGAAGAGATTGCCACGCGCCTCAACGGCGTATATGACCTGGGTTGCGACTACGGGCAGAAGCGGTATACCGACGACTACATGCTCTTTTACCGCGGCGGCGAAACCAATTTTCCCAGGAAAGCTTACGGCATCTGGTTTATGGCGCAGTATGTAAGGTTCCATTACCTGAAAGCCGAGCCCGACTACCAGGCCATTGCGGGCAAGCTGATCTTACAGGATCTCTACCGGGAGGTGGCATCCGAGATGAACATCCCGGTCCCGGATAACGACATGCAGCCTTTTATGGTTGACCTGGACAAGGTCACCTTTGATCCTGTCCATCCGGGCGAGTCACTGAAAAAATATAAACCGAACCTCTAAGCCCATGAACCGCAACAGGAATGAATTCAACATCACTGGCGGGAGTTCCTCCACGGCAGCAAGGGCCTCCGTTTTTCGCAGGATCCTGAATGACCTGCGTCCGGCTCTCACCCTACTGGCCCACGGGAGTTCGACCCTTGCCTTTTCCATTGCAGGCTTCGCAATACTGGCCGTTGCCTGGGCGCTTGTCGCGTCCGTGTCTGAAGGTTTCCCGGGACCCGGCGCGACGCTGAAAACGCTTGGCGAGATGTTGCGCAACCCGTTCCACGAGCATGGGCCCAACGATGTGGGTATTGGCTTGCAGCTCGGCAGCTCGCTGCTGAGGGTCTTTTCGGGTTTTCTCCTCGCCTCCCTGGTGGCGATCCCGTCGGGAATGCTGATGGGCGCAAACCGGCATTGCAGGCAGGTCTTTTATCCTGTTGTCCAGGTCCTCAAACCCATCTCGCCGCTGGCCTGGTTTCCGATCGGACTCGTCGCGTTTCAGTCCGCGGGTACAGCAACGGTATTCATCATTTTCATCACCTCGGTGTGGCCTACGCTCATCAACACCGCGTTTGGTGTAAGCTCCCTGCCGAGTGACTACCGGAACGTGGCGAAGGTATTCGGCTTTTCGAGGTGGAAATACCTTACGAGGGTCGTTGTGCCTTACAGCCTGCCGCACATCATTACGGGCCTTCGCCTGAGCATTGGCGTGGCGTGGCTCGTGATCGTCGCCGGCGAAATGCTGTCGGGCGGCACCGGCATCGGCTTCTTTGTATGGGACAGCTGGAACGCGCTCAGCCTTGAAAAAGTGATCTCGGCGATACTCATTATCGGCGTCACCGGATTACTGCTTGACAGCGCCTTCGCGTTCCTTCAGAAAACCTTTTCGTACTCCGCCTGAGAACTTCTTAACCAGCATTCGCTATGAGCTATTTAAAACTTGACAACATGCAGATCGCGTTCAGTACGCGGAAAGGAAAATATGTCGCGGTACAGGACGTCAACCTTCGGATTGAAAAGGGGGAGATCATCTCCATCATCGGGCACTCCGGGTGCGGAAAATCCACGATCATCAATGCGATTGCGGGAATGCTGACGCCGGCCAGCGGGCAGATCCTCCTGGACGGAAAGCGCGTCGTCGCGCCCGGACCCGACCGCGCGATGGTATTCCAGAACTATTCCCTGCTGCCCTGGTTGACGGTTTATCAGAACATTTTCCAGGCCGTCGACGCCGCCCTGAAAAAATCCACCCGGGCCGAAAAGGATGCACGCGTTGAAGCCTACCTGAAAATGGTAAACCTGTGGGAACACCGCGAAAAACTTCCCGCGGAAATTTCCGGGGGAATGAAACAGCGGGTAGCCATCGCGCGCGCATTCGCGGTCGATCCCGAGGTGCTTCTCCTCGACGAGCCTTTCGGGGCCCTCGACGCGCTCACAAAATCTTCGCTGCACCTGGAGCTCTTGAAGATCTGGAACATGACACACCGGAGCAAAACCATTATCCTCGTCACACACGATATCGAAGAAGCCGTGTTCCTGTCCGACAGAATCGTTGTCATGACCGATGGCCCGGCGGCCACCATCCGCGAAACCGAAAGCGTTCACCTGCCGCGGCCGCGCAACAAAAAGGAAACCGTCAACCTGCCGGAGTACAAGATCCTGCGCGAACGGCTCCTTGGCCTGCTGATGGAGAAATTCTCCGTCGACGAATCTGAAATTTTCAAGGAAGAGCAGGCGGCATGAAGCCGGCCGGAAAAAGGAGTGTGGATCAGGCGTAAATGGAAAAATGCAGAAAAAAGAAAATATCTTCAGGACAACCTGTTCGTATTGCGGGACGGGATGTGGCGTGGTCGTGAAAAAAGACGGAAGAAATCAACTTACCGTGGAAGGCGACAAAGAGCACCCTGTGAACAAGGGGATGCTTTGCGCGAAGGGGATGAACCTTCATCACGCTGCGCAGGACCGCGGCGACAGGCTGCTGTATCCTGAAATGCGTTGGGGCCGGCATCATCCGATGCAAAGGGTGAGCTGGGACGCGGCGATCACGAGGAGCGCGGCGGTTTTCAAATCCATCATCGGCAAATACGGAGCCGACTCGGTTGGATTTTATGTATCCGGCCAATGCCTGACGGAAGAATATTACGTCGCGAATAAACTCGTCAAGGGTTTTATCGGCACCAGCAACATCGATACGAACTCGCGTCTCTGCATGAGCAGCGCCGTCTCTGCCTATACGAAAATGCTCGGCGAGGATTGCGTGCCGGTTTCCTATGCCGACATCGAGCTCGCCGATTGTTTCCTCATCGCCGGCGCGAACCCTGCCTGGTGCCATCCCATCCTGTTCCGGAGGATCGAGGCGCACAAACAAAACAATCCACAGGTGAAGATCGTCGTCGTCGATCCGCGCCGAACACAAAGCTGCGCCATCGCCGACCTTCACCTCCGCATCCTGCCCGGCACCGACATCTACCTTTATCATGCGATTGCCCGGATCCTGATCGAGAACGGGAAGGCAGATGAGACCTTCATCGCAGAACATACGGAAGGATTTGAAAGCTATCGGCGGTCGGTATTTGAGACAACCGTGGAAGAGGCGGCGCGCATATGCGATGTACCGGAAGAGGACATCCGCCTTGCGGCGCAGTACATTGCCGGCGCAAACGGCTTTCTTACCCTTTGGGCTATGGGTCTGAACCAAAGTGTCATTGGCGTAAACAAGAATCTCGCCCTCATCAGTCTTAACCTGCTTACCGGAAAGATCGGCCGGCCGGGGTCCGGGCCTTTCTCGCTCACGGGCCAGCCGAATGCAATGGGAGGAAGGGAGACCGGCGGCCTGGCAACCGTTCTTGCCGCGCACAGGCAGCTGAACAATCCTCAGCATCGCAAAGAAGTGGCCCGCTTCTGGGGCGTTGAATCGGTCCCGGAAAAACCCGGGCTCACCGCGGTCGAAATGGTGGAAGCCCTCGAGCGGGGTGATCTGAAAGCCGTGTGGATCGTCTGCACAAATCCCCTGGTGAGCCTTCCGGATTCACGGCGTGTGGAGGCAGCGTTGAAAAACGCGCGGTTCGTCGTCGTGCAGGAAATTTCAAGGAGGTCCGATACCCTTGCCTTCGCCGACGTCATTCTCCCCGCTGCAGGACATTTTGAAAAAGAAGGAACGATGACGAACTCCGAACGGCGGATCAGCCATCTCTCAAAAGTGATCGATCCGCCGGGGGAGGCGAAGGCAGACGCCGAGATCCTCTGCCTGTTCGCCAAAGCAATGGGTTTTCCCGGATTTGAGTATGACTCAGCCTCAGACATTTTCGACGAGCATTGCAGGCTCACAAAAGGCACCCACATCGATATCAGCGCGCTAAGCCATGAGCGGCTGCAGTCCTCCGGCACCTTTCAATGGCCTGTGCCACACAAAGGTCACCCGGGAACGGAACGGTTGTTCACCGATCACGCTTTTTACACGCCGGATAAAAAGGCCCGATTTTATCCGCTCGACGAGCCGGGGAATCGCTCTCCGAAACCCGCGAAAGACTTTCCCCTGATCCTGACCACGGGCAGGATCAGGGATCAATGGCACACCATGACCCGGACCGGGAAGGTGAACAAGCTGAAACAGCACATTGCAAAACCGTACCTGGAAATTCATCCGCTGGATGCGCTTGTACGAAACATCAGCGATGGGGATGTGGTGGAAATCCGGAACGGGCACGGCACGGTACGGGTATGCGCAAAAGTCACCGACGACATCCGGAAAGGCGTCGTGTTCCTGCCCATGCATTGGGGGAAAACGCTCATGCGCGACGAGGCCAGGGCCAATAACCTGACGGCGATGATCACCGACCCGGTTTCAAAGGAACCGGACCTCAAGTTTTCCCCCGTGGAGGTAAAATTATACGAGAAGCCGTTCGAAAAAATCGTTGTCGCCGGTGCAGGGGCGGCGGCCTACCGCTTCCTTTGCACGTACCGCTCGCTGAACCGCCGCGACGAGATTGTCGTCCTCTCAAAAGAGAAGCATTCGTTTTACAACCGGGTGTTGCTGCCGGAATACACAAACGACAAGCTCGGCTGGGAAGACCTGCGGAAATTCCGGGCGGGGGAACTGGAAGAACTGAATGTTTGCCTGCACGAGGAAAACGAGATCACCGGGATCAACCGCGCGGAAAAATTTGTCATCGACAAATACGGCGTCCGGCATGATTACGACCGGCTCGTCCTGGCTACGGGCGCGCGCGCGAATCTGCCCCACGATGCGCCCCGCGGGCTCGACTGCATTTTCACCCATCGCACCCGTGACGACGCGGACCAGCTGAAGCGATACCTCCGGCCCGGTGCGCACATCCTCATCGTGGGCGGCGGCCTTCTCGGGCTGGAGCTCGCCGTCGCGCTCAGGGAAGCGGACGTCGCCGTTTCCATTCTCCAGCTGGGAAGCAGGCTGATGGAGCGCCAGGTCGACCATATCGGAGGCCAGCTTCTGCTCGATTTCATCGACGAAAAAGATATCGCCGTGTACATGAACGACCAGTTGCTGCACGCGTGGAAAGACGATGGATCGGGCAGCATGAAGGTGGAGCTTCGAAGCGGTAAAATAATTACGGCCAGCGCCATGGTCTACGCCGTCGGGACGAAACCGAATATTGAATTTGCACAGGAGTCCGGTATCGAATCCGCGCGCGGCCTCCTGGTAAACGATTATCTTCAGACCAGCGACCCCGATATCTTCGCGATCGGCGAAATTGCGGAACACAACGGCAAGACCCTCGGTATCACATCAGCGGCGGAAAAACAGGCGGATGTGCTTGCCCGTTTCCTGAACGGCGATCTGCAGAGCACCTATGACGGCGCCGTGCCAATGAATATCCTGAAGTTGTCAGGCCTGGACTTTTGCTCCATTGGCATTCCCGAAATTCCTGCCGGCACCGACGGCTATGACGAAATCCTCTTTATCGACAAATCGATGCGGTATTACAAAAAATGTATTATCCGGAGCGACCGGCTCGTGGGAGCCATCCTCGTTGGAGACAAAAGCGAGTTTGTCGAGTTCAAAAACCTGATCGAGAACCGGATCGAGCTTTCGGAAAAACGGCTGCAGTTGCTGCGGTCCGGAAAAAAAGCAGAGCCTGTAGCCGGCACGTTGGTATGCTCCTGCAACCAGGTGGGAAGCGGAAACCTGCAGCGTCTCATACGCTCGGGGCACGCGACCCTTCACGCGCTGTGCGAGCAATCCGGCGCCGGCACGGGCTGCGGGAGCTGCAAACCGGAGATCCAGCAAATCCTGAAAAAGGCCCTTCACAACGATAAAGCGGAAATTGTTTTCCCTTGAGCAGGGAAACACTAACTTAAACCGGTCAAACTGGCTGATGGAAGCAAACAGAAAAAGCGGACTGGTACGGGCGTTTGTGAAAGGAGGATTCCTTTCTCCGGTGGACTTGCTGAAGATCATGGAATTGTCGCGAAGCTTCGGGAACGATTACATTTTGTTCGGGTCCCGCCAGGACATCATGTTCCCTTCGAACGACCTTCCGGAAGACCATCTCGGGAAAGCCTTCCGCGCCATTAATATAGATTACGAGCTCGCCGGCGACCAGTCCGTGTTTCAGAATATCGTGACCTCCTACGTGGCGGTGAACGTGGTGGAGACGACACAGTGGGTCAAGGAAGATACGTACAACGTGCTGATCGACAGCTTCGACTACAAACCCAGGCTCAAGATCAATATCATCGATCCCCTTCAGAACATCGTCCCCCTTTTCACAGGCGACCTGAATTTTATCGCTTCCGCGGAAGAAAATTACTGGTACCTCTACATCCGCGATTCCCGGAAGGGAAACATTACCGAATGCTGGCCCAGGCTCATCTCCGGCAACGATATCCCACGGATATGCAAGGAGCTGGAAAAATTATTCCTCGAATTTCTGCCGTTCACCGTCGAGGAAATGTACCTGATGTTCAAGAACAATCTCATCCGGTTGAACTATAAGCCCATCCCCGGGAAATTAAAGCTGCACGACGCCACCTTTCCGTATTACGAAGGCCTCAACGCGATGCTCAACAACCAGTACTGGCTTGGGCTGTACTGGCGGAACAACCGGTACGACATCGACTTCATGAGCGCGGCCTGCAAACTCTGCCAGGAAACCAACATCAGCAAGATCAACATCATCCCCTGGAAAGCATTTATCATCAAAGGCATCAGGGCCGCCGACCGGATCCGGTGGCAGAAGCTGATGGGTAAGTTCGGAATCAACGAGCGCCATTCGAGCCTCGAGCTGAACTGGCACCTGCCGGTGAC
>DASVOT010000445.1:0-18225 GCA_036383235.1 Chryseosolibacter sp. | reverse complement strand
AGGTCGCCGCCCCGCCACCGGTAGATGGCCTGCTTTACGTCGCCGACAACCAGGCTCGCGTAGCCCTGGTCGAGGCTGTTGACGATGAGCGGCTGGAAATTCTGCCATTGCAGTCCGGACGTATCCTGGAATTCATCAATGAGATAATTCCTGTAAAACGATCCTACCTTCTCGTAGATAAAAGGCGTATCGCTGTCGCGGATGACCCCGTTGAGAAATTTGGGCGCGTCCGCCAGCAGCATGATGTTGTTCTCGTCCTTGTACTCCTTCAGTTTTCTGGAGATATCGGTGATCAAGCCGAACACATACATATTTTTCAGGACCACATCGGCGCTCAACGCCTGTGGGTATCGCCGGTCATAGGTCTCCACGATTGCACTGAGGCGGGGAACAAGGTGTTCGCCAGCGGCCCGTACGATATCTTTTTCCCAGGGAGATTTTTTGTTCGGCCAGTTCTCCGGTCTTGAAAAAAAATTCCGGATCCTCTCGCCGGGAGATTTCCACCTGGAGAGATTTTTTTCAAAGGCAAATGACCGGAAAAAACTCAGCAGGCCCGAATTTTTACCGTACCGGAAATCTTCGCTCGTCCATCCGTTGGACTGGATCAACTGCAGGGCCTCACGGGCGGGATTCGAAATGTCTTTTATAAACGCGTTCCTGACAGCCCACAGGCGCTCCATCAGTCTGCGAAAGAAATCTTTTCCAGCGGTGGCCTTGTTAACGCCGTCTTCAACTTCTTTAAACTCCTCTCGAAAAATCTCTTTCGCAAATTCGATCAGGCTGAATCGCACATCCCATGAGCGCTCGTTCTCCAGGTTCTCCTTTGCAAATTCAACCACCCAGTCGGTCAACTCCTTGTTGGCGCCGAGTTCGTCAATGAGGTTATCGATGACCTCCTCCAGAACGGCGTCCTGGTCCACTTCAAGCCGGTAATCACCCACCAGCCCGGCCTCCCGGGTAAATGACCGGATCACTTTCTGGAAAAAAGCATCGATGGTGCTGATGGCGAAATTATCGTAGTGATGGAGCAAAGTCGATTGCACTTCCTGGCTTCGCTGGCGGAATGTCAGGGCGTCCATCGATAGCTCACGCTTCAATTCCTCCGCCAGCTCGTTATCGCGTCCGTGAGCGAAATCGTCGAGATACTGGAGGATACGGTCTTTCATCTCCTGGGAGGCCCTGTTGGTAAAGGTCACCGCCAGAATATGCTTAAAGTAGTCGGCCCGGAACTCCAGGGCCAGTTTGAGGTAAGCCCTGGCCAGGGTTCTGGTTTTACCGCTTCCCGCGGAACTTCTGTATACCGAAAAAGGCTTCGTCAATGGAAAATGAAAAAGCAAGTTTAGTAACTATTGCTGACATCTGGTGTCATTGTGAATAATGCCAAACGAGCCCTTTCGCGAAACTTTTTACCGGCCGGTTCAATTTGTCAGAAAAGGGAAATCTTTAAAGAAACCTGGCATTCGCCGCGCTGCGGAATAGTGGGTTATTTTTTTAACTTTGACATTGCTAACCCCTTTGTTATGAAGCTTGTAAGGTTCTGTATCCTCGTGGTATCCGCTTCGTCGTTTTTTGCCCTCTCCACCACCTTTGCTCAAAATAAGAAGCTGGACAAAACCCTTAAAAAGGCCGATGGTTATTACAAGGCCGGAAGTTTCAGCAAGGCGCTCAAAACATTGACTAAACTGAAGAGCGGCGCCCTGAAGATCTCTCCTCAGAACAATTACATGCTCGACTTCTATGTCCGCGAAGCGCGCGTAAACCTGGCCATGGGTCTTCCCGAAGCATTCGAGGCCAGTGTTTCCAATGCGCTTACCACCAGTCAGGCAGTGTACGGCGAAACAAGCACAAGCTTCGCAAACACGCTTCTTGACGTGGGTGGCATGTACAACGAATACGGCAACTACCGGCTGGCGAGGGAATATATCGAAAAGGCGGAAACACTCCTCCAGAAAACAGATCAGCTCAGCGATGCCATGAAAGGAAAGGTGGCCCTGCTGAAAGCCGGGGCGCTCATCGGGCAGGGTTTTGCGAACTCCGCCCTTGAATTGTTGAACAGCGTTGAGAACTATTTCGCGGCGCGCGCGGTCGACAAAGAAACGCTGGTGGAAAACGGGCAGATCAAAACGACCCGTCTCGAGGAATCGGAAATCTACGCGCGGCACAACGATTACGCCGAACTGAAGATACTGATGGGAATGGCCCTGGCCCGCATGGGAAGGGTTTCTGTCACCGGATCGAATGCGGAAAATCCCGACGTCGAATTCGTCTTTAATGACCTCGAAAACTGGATGCGCAGCCGAAAACGTTTCATGGGCGAAACGAGCCTCGCCGAGGTAAAGTACCTCTACGTTTGGGCGAAAGCGCTTGTCGACAACGGCAACCGCGAATTGCCCTCCTTCCTGGAGTTCGACAGAACGCTCAACAATCTCAAGCGAAGAACAGCCCCCACCAATAGCCTGGCCCACGACCTGTACCTGAGCTACATCGAATACCTTTTAAGAAAGGAAAATCGCGCGAAGTACCTCAATACCAAGCTCGAATACGAGAAGATGATCGACCGGTATTATCCGAAAGGGAGCCTTCATCAGATCAATCTGAAAGCGGTTGAATTCGATTCAAAGCTCGCACGCGACAAGACTGCGAACCTGGAAAACGATGCAGTGGCGGTGATCACCTCGAAATCCCTGCCAAAATATTACAAGACGCGGGTGCGCATACTGGAATTTCTTTATCAGGTCGCGATTACGGAACAGCGCTATCAAAACGCCGAAAATTATCTGAAGCAGCTCGCCGATATCAGAAAAGACCTTTGCGGAGAGACCTCACCGGGTTACCATCTGGCCCAGATCGCTCTGGCAAATTTTTATCTCGATTATACCAACAATATCGACGAGGCGGGAAAAATATACCAGGAAAGCTATTATAATGTTGTCGCGAAGGAAGTAAGCGTGACACACAAGGACGTCATCAATATCCTGAACCACATCGCCACGTGGTACGAAATGACAGACAAATATGCCCTGGCATCAAAGACATTGAAGGAAGCAAAAGACGCCGCAAATTACACTTTCGACAACCAGGACATCCTGTTCGGTATCGAGCTCAACAACATCGCGAAGCTTCAGCTCAAGCTTGGAGAATACGACCAGGCGGAAGCCAACGTGGCGAAAGCACTTGAGGTCATCGACCTGAAACACAACCGCGAATACACAGAATATGGCCCCGCCTACATCAACGCGCTTGAGACACAGGCGCGGTTGTACGGGATCAAGGGACTTTTCGACGATGCGGAATCCAACCTTGAACGCACGAGCAAAATTATTTCCAAATCCGAAGTTGCCATCGGCGATGAACTATCGACCGCCAGGGAAATGTCGAGTCTCTTCATTCAGCTCGGGAGATATTCGCAAACCGAAAAAATGCTCGATAACCTCATTTCCGAATACGAAGAGCTGTTCGGCAAAACCTCCCTCCGGCTCATCGAGCCGCTTGTTGACAAGGGCCGGATCCTGCTTGCCAAGGGCGATTACTCCCAGGCGGATGCAACAGCCCGCCGCGCGAACGAGCTCGCAGTGAAGATCTACGGCGAGAAATCGACGAAAACTTCGCCCACGCAGAAACTCCTTGCCGACATCAGCTATACCCTTGGCGACTATGATTACGCTGAAGAGAACCTGAAGAAAGCGATCGAAAGCCAGGAGAAACAATTTGGGCGCAACCACATCGAAGTTGCCAAATCGCTTTCCCAGCTCGCCCTGGTGAAATTTCACAAAGGGGACGACAAAAAAATCATCGAACCCCTCATGGTTGAAGCGCGGGATATGATGGCGAACATCCTCGGAAAAGAAAACCCGCAATACGCGGAGATACTGAAAAATGTGGCCGTCCTCTATATTTCCCAGGGCCGCTACGACATCGCCTTTAATTCGCTCACGGTAGCTGAAAACATCTGGAGGATAAAGACCGGCTCGAAAAACAACATCAACCTGGCCAGCATCTACACGCTCACGGGAGATGTGTATTACCAGTTGAAGAACTACAAAAAGGCGGAAGAATTTTACAACAAGGCAAAAGATCTCTATGAAAAGTTTTTCAGCGTGAACCATCCGGAATACGTGAGAGTGCTGAGCAAGCTGAGCAAGGTCTACTACATGGGCAAGGATTTCAAGCGCTCAAAGCGGCTCATTGAGCAGTCACTGGGTAACTACGAGCAGTTCATCAAGCAGTATTTCCCCGCCCTGAGCGAACGCGAGAAAGCCAAGTACTGGAACACCATCAAGAGCGATTTTGAATTTTACAATACCCTTGCCTTCAGCAACCTCGAAGACTTCAAAGATCTGACCGGAAAAGTCTACAATGCCCAGCTGCTGACCAAGGCGCTCCTCCTGAGCTCTTCCATCAAGATACGCGAGCGCATTCTCAACAGCACCGATGAAACGCTGAAGGCTCAGTACAACAACTGGGTGCAGAAAAAAGAAAGGCTGACCCTGGCGCTCTCCATGAGCCCCGCACAACTTACCGAAAATGACATCGACCCCCAGGCGCTTACGCTCGAAGTGGAACAGCTGGAAAAAGACCTGAGCCAGAAATCCGAGTTGTTCGGACAAAACTTCGAGACCCGGCGCATTGTATTCGATGACGTCAAAAAATCGCTCAAGCCTAACGAAGTTGCCATCGAAATGGTGCGCTACCGCTACTTTGATCACGCCTTTACCGATTCGGTCATCTATGCGGCGTTATATATTACCAGCAACCTCTCCAAACCAAAAGCCATCATTCTGAAAGACGGCCACAATCTCGAAACCCGTTACTTCAAGTATTACCGCAACTCCATCACGGGAAAGATTCCAGACCGTGTTTCCTACAACGTATTCTGGAAACCAATCATTGACGAGATTGGCCAGGTATCGACGATTTATCTTTCCGCCGACGGCGTGTATAACCAGATCAACCTCGAAGCCATTCCTTCACCCGACGGGCGATACGTCATCGACAATGCCAACATCGTACTTGTGAGCAACACAAAAGATATCTATCTCCGGAAAATTCAAACCAGGCCTCAGAGCAATGAGAACACCGCTTCGATGTTTGGCAACCCGACGTTCTACCTCACCGCAACCGCCGATGCCAGAACGATTCCGCCACTCCCGGGAACCGAAAAGGAAGTGAACCAGGTTCAGTTCGTGCTGGGTCAGAAAGGCTGGACCACCAGCGAATATGTGGAACAATCAGCGGCCGAAGAGAAGATTAAGGAACTGAACAGTCCCAAGATTTTCCACATCGCTACACACGGGCTGTACAGGCCGTCAGAAGAAGTGACGCTTGAAAAAGAAATCGAGGGCGGCGAAGCGCTTTTCACGCAGAACCCGCTCATGCGGACAGGTCTGTTATTAAAAGGCGCCGGCGACCTGCTCAAAAAAACCAGCTACAACTACAATATCGACAACGGCATACTCACCGCTTATGAGGCGATGAGTCTCAACCTTGACAAGACCGACCTCGTGGTTCTCAGCGCCTGTGAAACCGGCCTCGGCGACCTGGAAGCGGGCGAAGGAGTATACGGTTTGCAGCGCGCCTTCCTCGTTGCCGGCGCAAAGGTGCTCATTATGAGTATGTTTAAGGTCGATGACGAAGCAACACAAAAACTGATGTTGAAATTTTACCAGAAGTGGCTCAACACAAATAATATACGCCAAAGTTTTATCGACGCGAAAAAAGAGCTGCGACTGGAGTATCCCGAACCCATTTACTGGGGCGCTTTTATGATGATCGGCCTCGACTGAAGTACGGTTTGACAGACCAGCAAGACGGATAAAACGCGCGGCCTGCCGATACGGAATAGGTCACGCAGCCCACACGGGACATTGCTTCGAATCGTGTAAGGCGCTCTACACCTGTTCCATGCATTTCGATTTTTGCAAGGCATAATTTTGTTACGCTTGTTTCCTCTATTTCATTTCTTGGAAACCATTAAAACCTATTGAAATTATGGCAGAAGACAATCGTAACCGGCAAGGCGCCTATCGGCAACCGTATGAATGGACTGACAACTATGGTCGGCAGGAACAGCATTACAACGAGGAACCCAACTATACCATCTCGGAAAACCGCGGTTACAGAACCGGCCGCAACTCCGAGACAGGCACAGGTGATGGTAGCTGGAAAACCCGTTACGAAAGAGAAATGGATAATCAACGCGCGGGGGATTTTTCAGGATACAACCAACGGCGTATGGGGAACCGTGGGGAGAATGATTATCGCTACGGTTCGATGAACCAGGGCATCAGTTCGGCGTACTCCGATTTCGGGGGTAATTACCGCGACACCGAGGGGTCGCGCAATTTATACGACCGTGGCTACCAGGGAATGAACCGGCGCGATTTGGAGAACAGGGAAAACAGGCTGGGTGGCGCGAATTATGACGCCTATGGTGATCGCGGACGCTACGATGAGAGTCCGTTCGCACGCGGGCACGGTGGCTTCTCTTATGACAACTATTCCGACAGGTCCGGCGAACGGGGGAGAGATTTTGGAAGATCAAACTACGGGGAGCGCT
Source organism: Chryseosolibacter sp. (assembly GCA_036383235.1). Lineage (GTDB taxonomy): Bacteria > Bacteroidota > Bacteroidia > Cytophagales > Cyclobacteriaceae > Chryseosolibacter. The sequence continues at coordinate 11,669 of DASVOT010000445.1, read as the reverse complement.
ACGGCGGACAAAGCAGTTACCAGAACAGGAATTATGGAAGAGGTGAAAGCGAGGAACGGTCGTGGTGGGACCGCACCGCCGACGAGGTCTCCTCCTGGTTCGGCGACGAAGACGCCGAGCGGAGAAGGGAACGCGACAGGAACCTCATGGGCCAGTATCGCGGAAAGGGTCCCCGCAACTATTCAAGATCGGATGAGCGGATCAGGGAAGATATCAACGACCGGCTCAGCGACGACCCGTTTATAGATGCCACCGATATTGAAGTCGCGGTCAGCAATGGCGATGTTACCTTGACCGGAGCCGTGGACGACCGCAGCGCCAAGAGAAGGGCAGAAGATCTTGCCGAGTCGGTATCCGGTGTAAAGAATGTGGAAAATCGCCTTCGCGTCAGTCAATCAGTCGCAGGCATGAACGAGGCGACGACCGGCTCGCGTCCGCAAAGTTCCGCCCCTATTCCAGGTTCAGACCGCAGCCGCAAGGAAAGCAGCTACGCAAATAAATGAGATTAACCTGAACTATGTTGTGATAACGTCCTGTTCATACAGGACGTTTTCATTTTCAAGGTCTATTTCCCGGCAAATTTTGCCCGGCGTTTGCCGAGAAAGGCGGCAACGCCCTCCCTGTAATCTTCAGTTGATCCTGCGATCTCCTGACACCACGCCTCGTACTCCAGCATCTCCTCCAGCGTGGCGTGCGCAGACTTCTGCAGCATCTTCTTTATCAATCCAATGGCTTTTGTGGGCGCGGTCGAAAAATAGTCGGTATATTTTCTTACTTCAGCATCGAGCTCATGTGCCGGTACCGATTTGTTGATTAACCCCATTGACGCTGCCTCTGCTGCTTTCAGCTTTGTGCCCATCGTGCAAAGCTCAAATGCCTTTGCCATTCCTACCGCCCTGGGGAGGAAGAACGAAGAACCTGAGTCGGGCACCAGCCCTATATTGATAAAGACCTCGATGAGCGTCGCCTCGTCGGACGTAACGATGAGATCACAGGCAAGGGCGAGCGAACATCCGGCCCCTGCGGCGACGCCATTCATCCGGCAGACGACGGGTTTGGGAAGGGAGCGGATCGCACGAATGATGGGATTGTACCGGTTGCGAAGCGAATCGATGAAAGACCTTTTGCCATCCGGCGACGAGGCTTTGAGGTCCTGGCCTGCGCAAAAGGCCTTGCCCTCGCCTGTGAGAACAACGACGCGCACGGATTCATCCTTGGCCACGAGCTTAAGAGCGTCCTGAAGTTCGAACGTGATCTCATCATTGAGGGCATTGTAAACTTCCGGCCGGTTCAGCGAGATGGTAGCCGTACCGTTGAAGGTACTGTACAATAAAAAATTATACGCGCCCATGACAATATAAGTTTAGAACCAAATCAACATGCCGGACAGCCCAGTCGCCAGGCCAAGCACCGACCCCCACATTACTTCGCGCGGCGTGTGCGCACCCACCACCAGCCGTGCCGACATAATGAACCCCGCCAATGCAATGAGTGCCAGCGTCGGGTAAAAGATCGTGTTTACTTCCGTGATCTTGTTCAGCGGTACGATGATGCCGATCAGTCCCCATACACACACCGCGTGCACGCTTACCTTGTAAAAAAAAGTGGTAACAGTCGCCACGATCACGAGCAGGTCTATGATCATCATGAACCTGAGAAAATTATCATTGACGGTCATGCGAACCTGCTGATAAAACAAAAAGGTGATGCCGACGTAAATTCCCGAAATAAAAACGAACGGCAGAAGCCGCTCCCTTCGGTCACGCATCGCAAGCGTCCGGATCGTGCCCAATGCCTTGAATATGCCAACATTCAGAAAAGGAAGCAGACACGTCACGATAAAAATAAAGAGGAGAAATTTGAGATGCAGCTCAGGGGTGATCGGTTCGAGAGAGGTCGGCACCGCCCATGCCAGCATGGAGAAAAAATACGTCGGCATGAACAGCGGATGAAACAGCACAGAAATGAATCGCGCCCACATACCTATATCTCCTTCCGCAACCGGGCGACGGGTATGTTCAGTTGCTCGCGGTATTTGGCCACCGTGCGTCTGGCGATGTTGTAGCCTTTCTCGTTGAGTATCTTTTCCAGCTTGTCGTCGGAGAACGGCTTGTTTTTATCTTCGCTGTCGATGATGTCTTTGATAATCTGCTTGACTTCGCGGCTGCTCACCTCTTCGCCCGAATCCGTTGAAATGCCTTCGGAGAAGAAATACTTCAGCGGATAAATTCCAAAATCGGTTTGAATGGATTTGCTGCTGGCCACCCGTGAGACGGTGGATATATCCATGTTGATCATGGAGGCAATGTCCTTCAGGATCATGGGCCTGAGCTTGGTTTCATCGCCTTCCAAAAAGAACTCATATTGAAAATCCACGATCGCCTTCATGGTTCGCAGCAGGGTCTGCTGTCGCTGCTTGATGGCGTCGATAAACCATTTGGCGGCATCGAGCTTTTGCTTGACAAAGGTCACGGCCTCTTTCAGCTTCTTGTCCCTTTTGTCGCTCTTGTCATACGCTTTGAACATCTCGGTGTAAGACCTGCTGATGCGCAACTCGGGCGCATTCCGGCTATTCAGGGCAAGCTCGAGTTTCCCGTTGTTGTTGGTAAGAATGAAATCGGGGATAATATACTGGTTCTTGACCATGGAGGGTGCCGCGCCGCCCCCGGGCTTGGGATTCAGCTTCACAATCAGCTCGATGGCATCCTTCACAAACTCCTCGTCTTCCGTCTCTAATTTCTTCTGGATCTTCTGATAATGCTTCTTGGTAAATTCGTCAAAGCATTCGCGGATGATCTTTTTTGCCACGGCCACATCGATATTGTGTCCGTTGTCCATCCGGTCGAGCTGAAGGAGCAAACACTCCTGCAGGTCGCGGGCGGCGATGCCCGGTGGATCGAAGGTTTGAATCTTCCTGAGGATTTCCTCGACTTCTTCACGGGTGGTTTCGATGCCCTGCGAAAAAGCGAGGTCATTCACGATTGCCTCAAGATCCCGCCGGATGTAACCATCGGTTTCAATGCTTCCAACCAGTTGCTTTCCAATCGTGTATTCCTTTTCATTCAATCCCAGGAAATCCAGCTGATTCATTAATGCTTCGTGAAGAGAGGTCGACATGGGAATCGGCATGTCCCGTTCCTCCTCGTCATCCCCATCGCCCTGCATCTTGTAACCGCTATAGTCGTCGTCCTGAAGGTAATCCTTGATATCCACCTCCTCTTCGCCCGACGATGACTCCGGCACCTCCTCCTCGGAATTTGCATCCTCGGGAACTTCCTTCTCTTCGCCCTCTTCCAGGGCCGGATTCGTTTCCAGCTCTTCCTCAATCCTGTTTTCCAGCTCGGCCGTGGGTACCTGCAGCAGCTTAATGAACTGTATCTGCTGAGGCGACAGCTTTTGTTGCAAGGATTGATTTAAACCCAGTTTTTGCATCGTAAAAATTAACTACTCACGTTTTGTTCACCAATTCAATAATACCACACAAAGTTATCAAATCGGCCCGGTTCTGAAACTAAACCCCAAAAGTCTCCGCACGCCCTTTAGCGGTGCTGAAAAATAGCACAACGGTTGTTGTTACCCAAAAGGTGGGTTGCTGAAAAAAACCGTCGGGCATCCGTTGGGTTCCGATCCTTCTCCGGGAGACAGCCGACCCGCCTCATACCCGAAAGCAGAAAAATAAAGTTCCGCGGCACTCCGCTGCACGGCGGACGGCAATAAATTATGAGCGGCTGTTCGAATGGAAATCCCGGCAGTGCTATGAAATTCACCCGGTTTTTTCGTTTTTTGCGAACTTCCGCAGGGACGCCGGCGGTTTAAACATTTCTCATGGAACGCGTAAAGATCAAGCATCTGCTAACAGCCCGGGCCGAAAACCAGGAAGTGACGGTCCAGGGCTGGGTGCGGACTTTCAGAAACAACCAGTTTATCGCCATCAATGACGGCTCGACCATTCAGAATATACAGGCCGTCGTAGACTTTGCCGGCACTCCGGAAGACGTTCTCAAAAGGATTACGACGGGGGCCTGCATCTCCGTCCGGGGGCGGCTGGTGCCTTCTCCTGCCAAGGGCCAGCCTGTGGAAGTGAAGGTGAGCACCCTGGAGATCCTTGGCGACAGCGACCCGGAAAAATTTCCGTTGCAGCCAAAAAAACATTCGCTGGAATTCCTCAGGGAGATCGCCCATCTTCGGCCGCGCACGAACACATTCGGGGCTATCATGCGGGTGCGTCACGCGATGGCGTTCGCCGTCCACAAATTTTTTAACGACCGCGGCTTCTTCTACATTCATACACCAATCATTACCGGCTCGGATGCCGAGGGTGCGGGAGCGATGTTCAGGGTCACTACCCTCGATGCCGGAAACCCGCCGCGAAATCCGGATGGAAAAGTCAACTTCAAGGAAGATTTCTTTGGCCGGGATACAAACCTCACGGTCTCCGGCCAACTGGAGGGAGAAACCTACGCCCTGGCGTTGGGCGAGATCTATACATTTGGCCCGACTTTCAGGGCGGAAAATTCAAATACCACCCGCCACCTGGCGGAGTTCTGGATGATCGAGCCGGAGATGGCCTTCTACGACATCCAGGACAACATGCGACTGGCCCAGGATTTTCTGCAATACCTGACACGCTATGCGCTGGAGCACTGCAGTGACGATCTTGCTTTCCTAAACAAACGCGCGCAGGAGGAAGAGCAGTCCAAACCGCAGGAGCAGCGCAACGAAATGGGATTGCTCGACCGGCTGAAATTCGTCGCCGAAAATGATTTTCAGCGATTAACCTACACCGAAGCCATCGAAATACTCAAGGCCTCCAGTCCGAACAAGAAAAAGAAGTTCCAGTTTCTCATAGACGACTGGGGCGTCGACCTGCAATCGGAACACGAACGATACCTGGTGGAAAAACATTTCCGCAAGCCCGTGATTCTCTACAACTACCCGGCGGCGATAAAATCATTCTACATGCGCCAGAACGAAGACGGAAAGACGGTTGCAGCGATGGATGTACTTTTCCCCGGCATTGGCGAGATCATCGGCGGCTCACAGCGCGAGGAGCGATATGAAAATCTGATGAAACGCGTTCAGGAGCTGAAGCTGCCCGAAAAGGACCTTTGGTGGTACCTGGAGCTTCGGAAATTCGGATCGGCGCCGCACAGCGGATTTGGTCTCGGCTTTGAACGGCTCATTCAGTTTGTCACCGGCATGACCAATATCCGCGACGTCATCCCCTATCCGCGATACCCGGGCAACGCCGAGTTCTAATGACTTACTTTTCTTTCAGCGCCGGCTTGCGCGGCCTGCCCTTCGCCTGCCGGAAGGCGAGCAGCGGAATCCGGCTGTGGAAAGCCATCTTCCGCGTCATGCTTCTGTCGAATACTTTTTCGAAGAAGCTGAGCTCGTGCGTGAACATCGCCAGCACATCCGCCCTCGATACCTCCACGTATTGATCGATGGCAGAGTCGACGTTGTGATCCACTAAAACAAGCGACACGATATTTTTGTAGGGTAATTTCTGGAGGACTTCCTCGATCTTGCTCTCCGCCGGCCCAATGCTTTCCCCCGGCGGAACGATGTGAACCAGGTGAATGGTGGATCCGAACTTTTCCACGTAACGAATGAGGATCTTCAGCTCTTCCTCGGCGTTCCGCAGATCCGACGCATAGACCACGTTACGGAATCCCTTGAATTCGGCCTGCTCGGGAACGGCCAGTACAGGCACATGACTCACTTCAATGACAGACGTCGTGTTGCTGCCGAACACCGCCTTGGCCAACCCCGTTGCGCCGTGCGTGCCCATCACAACCAGTCCCGACCGGAGCTTCCTTGCCTCCCTCATCAGCGTCGTGGCAAAATACGCGCCGCGGACCACCTGATATTTAATCGGCCTGGAAGTTTTATACTGCTCGGAAAGCGTCCGGATGAGCCGTTCCAGGTCCTGCGCCTCGGCGGATCTTACTTCATGGTCGGACGATCGCATCTTCTCCCGGACGGATATACGGAGCGCCCTCGTACGGGTGATGACATGCAAGACTGTTACGGTCCCGTCAAGGGTGTTCGCGATCTTAATGGCATACTTCAACGCGAACTTCGAGAGTTGCGAAAAATCCGTGGGAACCAGAATATTTACCATCCAAAAAGATTAAGTAACCAAATTAGGGATTTTAACTTTCTTACAATTAATTTTCCCTTCCAGGGCCTGTTTATGGAGAAAAAAACCTTTGCGAGTGACAATTATTCCGGGGTGCATCCGGCCGTCATGGATGCGCTCCTCCAGGCCAATGCCGGACATGCTCCCTCCTATGGAACTGATGAATATTGCGAGACCGCTGTTAACAAATTCAAGGAGTATTTCGGATCTGATATCGACGTATTCCTCGTCTACAATGGCACGGGCGCAAACGTGCTCGGGCTCCAGGCGCTGACCCGTTCCTTTCATTCCATACTCTGTGCCGAGCTCGCTCATATCAACGTGGATGAATCTACGGCTCCTGAAAAATTCCTGGGATGCAAACTGGTGACCGTACCGGCCCCGGACGGCAAAATGTCGCCAGGGGCAATTGAAGAGAAGATCCAGCGCATCGGCGACCAGCACCATCCCCAGGCTAAGGTCGTTTCCCTTTCGCAAAGCACGGAATATGGCACGGTCTATTCGGTGGAGGAGTTGAAGGCCATCGGCGCGCTGGCAAAAAAACACAATCTGTACTTTCACATGGACGGTTCCCGCATCTCCAATGCTGCGGTATCCCTCAACAGGAATTTTTCCGAACTCACACGCGACGCGGGCGTGGATGTGCTCTCCTTCGGCGGGACAAAAAACGGGATGATGTTCGGAGAAGCGGTGATCGTCTTTAATAAGGACCTGGGTCGCGATCTGAAATTCCTGCGCAAGCAGGCCATGCAACTCCATTCAAAAATGCGATTCATCGGCGCACAGTTCACCGCGCTGCTCAGCGACGACCTGTGGAAAAAGAATGCGGTGCACTCCAATGCAATGGCAAAACTACTCGAGCGCGAGCTGCGGCGATTCAGACAGGTGACCATTACCCAGCCCGTGGATGCCAATGGCGTCTTTGCCATTTTCCCGAAAGAGATCATTGCCGCCTTACAGGAAGAACATTTCTTCTATGTCTGGAACGACCGTACGACTGAAGTGCGTCTCATGTGCTCCTTCGATACCACGGAAGCGGAAATCAAAAACTTTGGAAGAAAAATAGAGGCGCTCCTCGCTAGCGTTTGAGGAACTTGTAGGTGCCGCGGAAGTTCGATTCCTCGTCCTTGACGGCAAGCAGATAATAACCGGAAGCAAGTTCCTTCACTTTCACACGGATAACGTGCTCGCTGACAACCTCGGTCTCCACCTCGAGTTTGTTGCCGATGATCGAATGAACGGTCAGGTTGACATTTTCGGCGGGGAATTGATCCAGCTCTACAAAGACATCTTCGGTTGCCGGATTTGGGAACAGATGCACCGTTTTGGTAAGATTGATTTCATTCCCGGCCGGAGGCTCAGGCAGGGATTGGGCGTTTGCCAGCCTGACGGCAGGGATCAGCAAAACCACCAAAATCAACTTGAAAAAACGCATGCGTTTGACCATTATTATCCACTATACGACAAATTTCACACCAAAGTTTCCCAAAATGCCGCACAATCACCACTTAGATGCGAAAAACAGGTCAAAGGTTTAAAAAGCCCCTGTATATTATCTCCTTCTCGTCTTTAAAAAGGCATTTGGGAGATTTTCAATGAGGTCCGTGGCGATGAGGGAATCAGTTCCTAATCCCGCCGCGGCCAGGTCGCCGGACAAACCGTGTAAAAATACTCCCGTTATTGCCGCTTCGGCTGCCGAATAATTTTGTGCCAACAGGCCGGTAAGAATACCTGTCAAGACGTCGCCAGTGCCCCCGGTGGCCATGCCCGGGTTTCCGGTTGAATTAAAATGCACGGCGTCTCCGGCCGCGATCGACGTATAAGCACCTTTTAAAACCACGACGCTTTTCAGCGACGTGGCCAGCTGTTTTTGCATCTCAAGCCGTTCAAAATCATCTTTCCACGGCCCGGTCAACCGCTGAAATTCTTTCGGATGCGGCGTCAGAATACTTCCGGGTGGAACCAGGTGCAGAAGCGGACGGTTGGCGCCAAGAATGTTAAGCGCATCGGCGTCGAGAACCACAGGTTTTTGGAAATCCTCCAACGTCCGGGCCAGTGCTTTCACGGTACGTTCGTCCTGCCCTAATCCTGGTCCAATGCCAAGCGTATCGTAACGTCGCACATCCGGCGCCTTCGAAAAGAGGAACCGGTCTTCGTCGATCTCGGCCATCGCCTCCGGAACCGCTGTCTGGAGGATGGTATACCCACACTCAGGAACATGCACCGTAAGCAACCCGAGGCCTGAACGCAGCGCAGCCTTCGCCGCCAGTACAGCCGCCCCCATCTTTCCGTAGCTTCCCGAAATCAACAGCGCATGACCAAACGCGCCCTTATGGTCGAACTTTGAACGGACCTTCAACAGCTTCGCCACATCCTTTAAAGTAGTATACCAATAGCGCGTCGACTGTTCGCGGAGGAACTTTTTACTTAGTCCGATATCCACGGTCACCCACTCGCCTGTGTAAGGATAATTTTCCGGCAACAGGAATGCGAGCTTCGGCAGCTGAAAGGATATTGTGTAATGCGCTCTCACGACAGATCCCGACGAATGTGTGTCGGCCATCAGCCCGGATGGAATGTCCACCGAAACCCTCAGCGCCGGCGCTGCATTCATGACCCCGATTACGTGAGCATAAAGACCGTCCGGGGGCCGTGAAAGGCCGGATCCGAATACTGCATCGACGATCACCTCACATCCGTCCAGCAAAAGCGGATCGCCTTCACTCTTTATCTCCGTCCTCAGAATATCCTCAGGCAGTTTGCTGTAGTTGATCTTGAAATCCGGCGACTCCGGCACGCCCCCTCTGACGATCCAGACTTTTACACTGTATCCCCAGTCGTCCAGCAGCCGTGCGATGGCAAGGCCATCACCGCCATTGTTCCCGGTGCCGCAGACTACGGCGATTTTTTTTGCGGTATCAATGTGAAGGGTAAACCAATCTGTGAACGCGCGCGATGCGCGTTCCATCAGGTCGATCGACGCCACCGGCTCATGCTGAATGGTGTATGCATCCAGCTCCCTGATCTGTTTCGTACTGAGTATTCGCATTGCGAGAGCGGAACAATGTGACCTTAAATTATTGTATATTTATAAGAAACTTGCCACGTGTGGAATATTTAATTAAGACGGGATCGATCGGCGGAATGACGGATGACCAGTTTTTCCGGTTCTGCCCGGAGAACGATTCCATTCGGTTTGAAAGGGATTCTGCGGGGGACATCATTCTGATGGAGCCCACCGGATCTGAAACTGAGCGTTTCAATGTAAATATCATAACCGAATTGACCTTTGGAACAGGGCTTCGAAAATGGGCTATGTATTCGGAAACAACGGTGGCTTCACGCTTCCAAACACCTCGGTGAGATCTCCCGATGCAGCTCTTATCCTTCGTTCCCGTTACGACGCACTGGATGCAGCCGACCGCAAAAAATTTGCACACATATGCCCTGACTTCGTTATTGAAATTGTCTTAGGAACCGATCAGGCAAGCATACTACATAGGAAAATGAAGGAATGGATGACCAACGGCTGCCGCTTGGCGTGGATGATCAATCCCAACCGGAATGAAACAACTGTGTACAGGGAGAATGGCGAGACAAAAAGGAAGCCGTTTGTGCAAACGCTGTATGGCGAGAACGTTCTGCCGGGTTTTCAAGTGAACGTGGCTGAAGTCTTCCGGGCGGATGGGTTGAGAGGATGATACCGCATGGTCATCTGTCCACTTCGCCCATCACCACGTCGATCGTGCCAATGATCGCGATGAGGTCCGCGATGAGGATGCCCCTGGCAATTTCCGGCAGTACGGACAGGTTGACAAAGCTGCAGGACCGGCATTTACAACGGAAGGGCACATCGCTCTTTCCGTCGGCCCGAAAGAAGAATCCCAGCTCGCCCTTCGGCGTCTCGCCCCGCACGTAAAAGTCCTGCGCTTTCGGCCGGATCTTTTTGGGAACCAGCGCCTGTGGATCAAAGTCACGTGTGCGCCTGTGATCGGTCGTCAGTCTGTTCAGGCACTGCTCAACGATCCTTACACTTTCGTGGATTTCCTGCATGCGAACCCAGGTGCGGTCCCAGCAGTCGCCGACGGCGCCCATTTTTCCCTCTCCTATCGGGATGTTGAAATCGATCTCCGGATAGACGGAATAGCCATCCACCCTTCGGAGGTCGAACCGGAGACCGGACCCCCGCAGCATCGGTCCGGTGACGCCGCAGTTGATGGCAAGATCGAGCGGCAGCACGCCCACCTTGGCCGTTCGCTCAACGAAGATCTTATTGTGGATGAGAAGAGTTTCAAGCTCAAGGAGCTTGGGCTTAATGTAGTTCAGAAATTCGTAACAGCGTTCTTCGAAACCCACTGGCAGGTCGTAAAACAAACCTCCGATCCAGATGTAATTATAAAGAAGCCTGGCGCCACTCGCCCACTCGAGCATACGCAGGATGTGCTCGCGGTCGCGCATCAGCCAGAAGAAAGGCGTAAAGGCGCCTATATCCATTCCATACGTTCCGATGGCTATGAAGTGAGAGCCAATGCGATTAAGCTCGGCCATCAGCACACGGATGTATTCCACCCGCCTTGGCAGCTGGTCGGCAATTCCCAGCATGCGCTCCACACCCATGGCATAGACATGCTCGCAATTCATCGCCGCCACGTAGTCAAGCCGGTCGACAAAAGGTATCGTCTGGTTGTACGGAAGATTTTCGGCGTGCTTTTCAAAACAACGGTGCAGGTACCCGATGTGCGGGGTGACATCCCTCACCACTTCGCCCTCCAGCAGAACTTCCAGCCTCAGGACTCCGTGGGTGGAAGGGTGCTGAGGCCCGAGGTTAATGATCATTTCCTCCGAGCGCAGGTCCTCCGGCCTGAACTTGTTCGGCTCCGAGAGCTGCAGCCCCCTGGGATTGTATTTATATTGGACTTTATCCGATGGCATAATACGCTGCGCCAGCCGCCCCTTCTCTCGCGCGGCCCGCGGTTTTTCTCAATATGCAACTTTTACATCCCGGTAGTACTCCTGGTGTTGGTAGTCTTTCCTCAACGGATACCCTTCCCAATCAGCAGGCAGTAAAATCCTTCGGAGATCCGGGTGACCGGTGAATCTGATGCCGAACATGTCATAAGCCTCCCGCTCATGCCAGTTGGCCGTCTTCCAGATCTCCGTGACCGAGTCTGCCTCCAGGCGGCTGTATGCCACCTTTATCTTGATCGCAAGATGGTGATTAAACGGAATCGAGTAGAGGTTGTAAACGAGATCCATTGTTCCGGCATCAGGCCCGTTGTCGATAACCGTTATACAGGACAGCATGTCGAAAAAGGCAAGTGGATTCTCACGGAGATTTCTGCAGACGCTCGCGAGGTCTGCCGCGTCGATCCGCACACCTTTCGGAGTCATCTCTACGTCTGCCTCCGGGTCACCCTGCGAGCAGCTCTGTTTTACCAATACAAGAAGTTGTTCAAATGTTTGCATCGCTATTTACGTTACCCCTTAACCTTTCAATAGCTCGTGGCGCCACGACGCTTTCCTT
>DASVOT010000444.1:0-2127 GCA_036383235.1 Chryseosolibacter sp. | reverse complement strand
TCATTACTTAAGGAAACGTTTGCGTATAATTGTGATTTCATGCCCCTACGTCTAGAAGATATCAAAGCTCCCATCGCCAGTGAAATGCAGGAATTTGAGCCAAAATTCCGCGCATCAATGAAAACGCGGGTTTTGTTGCTGGACAAGATCATGAGCTATATCGTGAAGCGGAAAGGCAAACAGATGCGGCCCATGTTCGTGTTTCTCAGCGCCGGCACGTGCGGAGGTATCAACGACTCCACGTTCCGCGGCGCCGCCCTCATCGAGCTTCTCCATACGGCTACCCTGGTGCATGACGATGTGGTGGACGAAGCCAATTACCGCCGGGGTTTTTTTTCTGTCAATGCGCTGTGGAAGAACAAAGTGGCCGTGCTGGTCGGCGACTTCCTCCTTTCCAGGGGATTGATCCTTTCAATTGAAAACAAGGATTTCAACCTTCTGAGAATTGTCACCGGTGCGGTGAAGGAAATGAGCGAAGGTGAGCTGCTGCAAATTGAAAAATCCAGACGGCTTGACATCAACGAGGAGGTATATTACGAGATCATCAGGCAGAAGACGGCTTCCCTCATCGCCTCCTGCTGCGCGGTGGGCGCCAGCTCTTCCGGCGCGACCGATGATGTCGTGGAGAAAATGCGCGCGTTCGGGGAAAAGATCGGGATGGCTTTCCAGATCAAGGACGACCTCTTCGACTACGGCGAAATGGAGATCGGCAAACCGCTGGGCATCGACATTCGCGAGAAGAAGATGACCCTGCCTCTCATTTACGCCTTGTCTCAGTCAGATTGGATGGAGAAAAGAAAAATCATCAGCATCGTGAGGAACGAGAGCGGAAATCCCAGGAAAGTGAAGGAAGTAATCGCCTACGTAAAGCGATCGGGCGGCATCCGGTACGCGGTGGAAAAAATGAATGCCTTTCACGCTGAGGCGATGGCCATCCTGGAGTCCTTTCCTCCCTCTGCCTACCGCAATTCATTGAAAGACCTTGTTCAGTTTACCATCGACCGCACGAACTGATTGAGACTAACGCGCCGAAGATCCGCCTGTGGCGGCACAAAACTTAACCGCTGTTTCTTCAACGCATCTTCAACCGGTTCCTGCCTGCTTCAAGGACAGCATAGTCCTTTAAATCCTGATAGGCGGAAGGTTCAAGCGCCTCAAGGGCCGGGCCGGTGTTGTCGGGTTGAAAATTGCCCCCGGTTTCCCACCATTTCTTCGCCTGTTCGCGCGCGGATTTCCGGTCGATATTCTCAAATAAATTGATGCATGAATCCGAGATCATCCATGGCTTGTCAACGCTGCTGTATTTTTCAAAGATCAGGTTGCGCATGTGCGTGCCGCTTTCCTGATTGTTGAAGTGGGATACGGAATAAGAAAGTGTTTCGGGCTCCGTCATGACCATGTCCCAATATTTCTTCGAGGAGATGACCTGAGCGGTGGTAAGCAGGTATCCAAACCCTTTTTCAATTTGTTCCCTGGTAATGGGGCAGCGTACTTTTAATTCAGGTTTCTTTTTTCCCAGGAGTTTTTCTAAAAAGGCCATAATTGACATTTAAAATTCCGGACAAATTCTCCTCATTAGATACTCCACCGGCGTGGAATAGTTGCATACAAGACTAAAAAAAGCGGAAAATGTTACAGTCGGCTAGTACTCAACTGCTTACTACCAGCCGAAAAACAGCGAAACCCCGTTGATTTGTTCAGAAACGGACAACAGCCCGTCCGGATTTTGGTTTTTTCCGATCGGTTAATTGATGGTGGCGGATCCGGCCGCCTGTCCTTTCAACCGCTGGATCCGTTCGTATTGCGTGAGGAAATCCTCCAGCTTTTCCGACGGTATCTTCTTCCCGATGATCATTTTCCGGTTGTCCAGTACATAGAGGGTTGGAGTGGTATTGGCGTCATAGAGATCCTGATACGGGCCGACGTATGTACGGGGTCCGTTTACGGTGATCCATTTCATATGCATGTCGCGGATGTAATCGCGCATCTTGGCCATGCTCGTGTCGGCGCTCACGGCGAACACCTCGATATCGAATTTCGTTTTCGAATAAAAGTCGACGAGTTTGGGTGTCTCCTTTTTGCACGCGCCGCAGTCAGGATCGAAGATGTACAGGATCGTATACTTCT
>DASVOT010000443.1:0-2785 GCA_036383235.1 Chryseosolibacter sp. | reverse complement strand
AACATCTATGGAAAGTCCTTATTTTTTTATCCTGATCCTTTTTGTAATGGGTTACATCTGGTATTCCATTCTGGCGAGGTTCCGCCGGAAGAAGCAGGAATAGTAAGCCTCAACGTATCCTGAACGCTGAGGGAGATTCGTTTGATCTCCGGCTTTCCAACCTCGAGCAGTTTTAGCTTTGATACAGACCTGGTTGTTTTCCAGGCCTGGTGGCTGGTCATTGGCCAATAAACTCAGATTTCCTCAGGATCAGGCCTGTTTATTCTTTATATTTGATTAGTACGCAATCAAATAAACAGACCCGTTATGACCACAAGGCACGCAATTCTCGCGGGCATGCTCATGCTTTTCGCCTGCACGGCGCTCCAGGCACAGCGTAGCATCAACCTCTCTGACCACCTTCTTATCAAGACTTCCGACGCCTATCTTTACGGCGGGCCGGATCCAGGATATGAGGGGTCTCCTTACATGACTGATGACTTCGTGACGACTACCGTATACACCGGAACGCTGAAGCTCGATCCCCTCCCCATGCGTTACAATATTTTTGCCAACGTCATGGAGTTTCGCCAGTCAAATGAAACGTTCCTCCTGGAGGCGGACCCCCGCATCACCAGGATTGAAATGGGCGACCGGATTTTTGTCGTGGAAGACTTCAAATTAATGGGCAAGAAGCAACCGTGGTTCATGGAGTTGCTGGAGCCGGGTAAACTGACCCTGCTTGCCAAGAACTCCGTCGCCTTCCGGAAAAAGGTCGAAATCAATGATCTTCCGGCAAAGTATTCAAGGTCGGCTGACGTTTATTACTGCAGGATCGGAGACCAGGATCTCGTAAAAGTGGGCAACATGAAAGACCTGATCGGTAGCCTTCCGGACAAACAGCAAGAGGTTACCCAATTCGCAAAGGAGCAAAAACTATCCGCAAAAGATAAGGATGACCTCGTGAAGCTCGCGCGTTATTACAATTCTCTGTTTGCCAACAACTGACGGGCTGCGGGCGGGCTCGAGGCGTCAGGGATGCAAACTAAAAAAGGGCCGTCGAAGCCCTTGTCCTGCGAAGTTGTCCTGCGGTCGTCAGGATGAGAAGATCGTCATGAAGCTCTCCTTCAGGGAAGGAGTTCCTTCAGGTTCCTCCTGTGCGGCTTCGACATTTATGCTTTTCTCCGCAATCCGCGTCAACAGCTCGTCCGTTCGCTTTTCTTCTCCGAGGGTTACAGCGAGGGTATTGGCGACGCCCTTCTTGTTCATGGTCCGGGCCAATTGAACGAGGCCTCCATAGGCTGCGATCTCATAATGCTCCACTTTTTGAGCGGTGATGATGAGCGCGGCGTCCCTGGTAAAGGTGTCGTCCTTGGTTTCGCTGATGATGCCTTCACTCTCCTCGATGAGTCCCTTCATCGCTTCGCATTTCTTGGCCTGTGCCTTTCTGCCCATCAGCCCGAATACTTTTTCCAGGCGGCCAACCTGCTTTTTCGTCACCTCCAGATGTTGGTCAAATGCTTTTTTCAACTCTTTTGAAGTGGCTGATCTCGACATTTTCGGCAGCGCCCTGGTGAGCGCCTTCTCGGCCCAGTAAATGTCTTTGAGCGCATCCATGAAATAATCCTCGAGCATCGATCCGTTTTTCTCCACCTTTCCACCAGACCTCGCGGAGGTCTGCTCCTCTTTCGACGACTTGCGACGATGAACTTTTGATTTTGCCTGTGCCATAATTGTTTATTTATGGACTTTTTTGGTAAAAACACCGTGCCACCGGGGGCGGTTGCAACGTCCGATCATTCCTGACGCTTTCTTATTTCAAGGACCACCTTGTCGGGCCTCAGCGTCACCAGCGGATTGAGATGAGGGACCAACGTCGTCGGCAGGATATCGAACTTCTGAACCATGGCCTGCAAAAAAACAGTCATTTCGGCGAGCGCAAAATTGTTTCCGATGCAGAGCCTGGGACCTGCCCCGAAAGGATAAAAGGCTTTTGGCTTTTCCCGCCGCGCTGCAAGCTTCAAAAACCGGTCTGGCTCAAAGGCTTCCGGGTTGTCCCAGTATTTCGGGTCCCTGTGGAGGCCATAATAAAAAAGAATCAGGATCGTGTCCTTCGGAAAACGGTACCCCAGGTAGGCGTCATCCTCAAGCGCCACCCGGTCGCTGATCCAGGCCGGGGGATACAACCGCATCGACTCCTGAATGACCGCATTCAGCAATTCGTTGCTTACACATTCCCCCGGCGCTAGCGCCCGGGTTTGCTCGCGCAGGTTCCTGAGCTCGTGCGGGTGATTGGCCAGAAGGTAGAGGGTCCACGACAAAGCATTCGCCGTCGTTTCGTGACCTGCGATCAGCAGGATGAGGATCTCGTCAATCACTTGTCTTTCTTCCATTGGCTGGCCGGTATCCTCGTACCTTGCATCCAGCAGCATGTCGAGAAGGTCATCGAATTTGCGGCCGCTGCTCTTGCGGGTCCGGATAATATCACGGATGATGTTACGGGCGTCCTCCGCCCGCTTTAAATTCGCGTTGACTTCTCCCGAAATTCGGAACCACCAGCTTTTATGCGGCTGACGGATGTCACGGATCACAAAATCCTGCGTCTTCGTAATAAAGCTGCTTAAACTGATTCGCGTCTCCCCTGGCACTTTGATGTTGAATAACGTGTTGATGACGATCTCAAAAGCCAGGCTGTTCATCAAAGGATACACGTCTACCTGGTCGCCTATGGGAAACGAGGCCAGGAACTGGTCAACCGTTTTTTTTATGATGCCGTAAAGGGCCCGGATCTTCTCCGGATGAAAGC
>DASVOT010000442.1:0-5675 GCA_036383235.1 Chryseosolibacter sp. | reverse complement strand
GAATTCAGGTCACCCTGTGCATGCTTTCTGATTTAGGATGCGAGCATGTCTGGCACCCGCAGAACAACGGTGGTTGCGCTGCAGTAAAAGGGAGCGAAGCGTTTTGACGGTCTGTCAAATTGAAAATGGCCTGGTTGTAACTGCTACGACTCAGGGGCCGTGAAGATTATAGCGCATAGACATAGACTTTTTATTGGCTGCATTCTCCGCAGTCGATCAATAAAGTAAGAGATCCGGAAAACAATGGCTTATTCTGCGCGCATCCATCGAGTGACTCCTTGACACCCCTGCGTCCTCCCGCATCTACCATCCAAATTATCTCGGCGGCTGCTTCCCGGGGTAAAACATCAGCCCGATTTTTGCCTGCCAGATGAAGTCATTGTACCTTCCTTGCGAAACTTCGTCGAGGTCATCCGTGAATAACCCCCTGAAGTTTACGCCACCGTGTAAACCCAGCCTCTCCCCGAGCAGGTACTCAAACCCTGCTTCGCCCATCCCGTACGTGTATACCCTGGAAGCAAAAGTCACTTCCGGGTTGATATTGTTTTCCAGTTCGGACAGCACGCCGGCGCCGATCTTTACATACGGAGAGTACCGATGCTGGTTGAACCACCGGTACCTCAGCGCGACGTCTGAATATCCGATCGTACTCCGGTACCCCAACGTCGTACCTACACGTCCATATCCGCCCTGCAGCGAAACGCCAACGGAGGCACGTGAAAATAAATCCACTGCTAATTCTGCTGCGGGAAATAATTCCGGATCGGAAATATCTCCGTTGTAGTAGAGTGCACCACCCGAGACACCCATGCCGAATGATGTTCGCCTGTCCCTCAATTCATCGCCGTACACGCCGATATTGAGGTTCTCCGTCTTTTCGCGCGCATAGCCCTCCACGAGCGCTTTACCCGCTGCCGGGTCATTCACGGCCCATAAACCGTCTATCACGCCTTCGATCACAAGGCTGATGACGGCTTTCTCAATCGCTTCCCGGATGGCCATCTCGCCAGGCTCGTTGTAGGTAAAACCCGTCTCCGCCTCCATCAGGCGCTTAACTTTTACGAACCGGAAAAAGCCGACATCAATCTTCTGCGAGAGAATGGTCTTGGAAGTATAAACAGTCTTCAGGATTCTCCCATTGCTGGTGGACACCGCCCTCAGGTAGATTGTTACCCGGTCTTCCCTGTATTCGGTCGATGCGCCGGCTCCGAAGTACCGTGCGCCTGCCCCACCAGTGAGGATATTACTGTCAAAAGAAACGATACCACCCTCCAGGAGAATGCCTCCGTAGAGGAGCGGAGGTAACAAGGGTTGGTCTTTCTCTTCCTGGCCAAACGAAGCCCGGCTTGACCGGATGATCTTTCGCTCATTAAGAAGATTTGAAAGACTCTCCCGCTCGATGGGAATGAACCAGCCTGATTCCTCGACGGCCCGAAGCAGAATGGACGTAGAACCTTGAGTCACGGCTGTGGACCAGCTTGCGCCGACTTCCGAAGGTTTGTATTGACCTGTCTGATCACGGAATTTGTACACTGCCACAACGATCTTCTCCTTCGGCGCCGGCAGGGCCACGAGCTCGTCAAACAATGGACTCTCGGCTCCGAGCCTGGATGCCTTCATACGGAGGGGCTGTTGGAAATACGGCGCGCATCCGCTAAGCCCGACGACTAGTACTACGAAAACGCAATTCCTCTTCGATCGCATAAACCCGCCGATCTTCATTAATAATAAGGGACGACGATGTTGGTCTTGCTTCCGTCTTTCGAATTGACGATGTCGATGCTGATGCCGTCCAATTGCGAAGCGATGTTGATGGTGAGCGTTCCGAATTCGAACTGCCCGTCTTGAAGACTTTCCTCGCCGAAGATCGCGTCGATGACTTTACGGCTCAGTTGATTCAGGATCTGCCTGTTGAGGTTGTTTTCGAAGTCATCCAGCGGGTTGACTCCAAAGCCGCCCCGCCCGCGCTCTTCAAGCTTGTTCTGAGCCTGGGCGGAGCTGAGCAACCACTGGTAATTGAAGGTGTCGCCCCCGAAAGCGGGATTGATGGGCCGGTAAACAAGCTGCTGTGAAAATGCAGGTCCTGAGAGCAGCGTGAGGACTCCTGCAAGCATTAGAACTCGAGAGATCATATAGATGGGTTAATCTTTTTTTAGTAAATCCCTGAACCCGAGACATCATCCCCTTCAATTTCCCGCTCCGCATTTTCATAGTTCAGAATATATTGTAAGGTAAATTCCATTCCTTGTGTGGCAAGGTCTTCAACAACGTCGTACCGCGGCTGCAGGAAACTTTCAAAGACTTTGAGATCATTCACCGCAATCTCGATGAAAGTTGAATTGAAGATCGAGGGTCTTTCGGAGATCGTAATGATAAATTCTTCAGCGTGTTGGACAGGCCACGTCCAGCGCGTGTTGAAGATCTGTTGAAAATCACTACCGGCTTTTGTAAAGGTGTTGTCGATGATCAGCTCCCCTACTTCAACCTCAACGCCATTTTGCGCAGCGGTGGCTCCCTCCTGGATCATGGCGCCTTCCGCCACGACCGCACTATCCGGTTCCTGGGCAATTGCACACGCGCCCCAGCAGATTAACAGGACCGATAACATCACGGGCAGAACTGTTTGACGCTGCCCTGAAGCAGCAGTAAGAAATCCCGGCTGTTGCCGCAGCAGCTGATATTCCGTGACAAAATGCGGGTTTTTTTGCACGTCCAAGCTTAGCAAGGAGAGCGTTGTCTTCATATGAGCGAAATCCCGGCCTGCTATGATCGGGATCATTGCCCGTACACATAAAAAGGCGGAAGCAAAACCCGGCGGACTACCCACATTCAACTTCCGGGAAGTTTAATACTTCGCGGAAGTTCATCGAAGCTCCGGACGTCAGGGTTTGAATAAACTTTCTTTAGGTACGGTGTCCGCTTTCCAAAAGAAAGATGTCTTCATCCCAACCTACGCCCCATCCCCCAGCTTCCGCGAAGTCTGAAAACTTCCCGGAAGCTTTTCCTGCCCGCGCAGCACGCGCCCAATCTTATTCCGGCGCCTCGGAGTTTTCCAGTGCGGATAAGATCGAATAGGCGTTCTTTACGACAATAACCACATCGCCCGCTCTCAACCTTTCAGGAATCGTCACCGCCGTGTAGCCTTCCTGCTCAGTCCCTTTCTTAACTTGCTCGAAACGAAACGTATACCCCGTCGGCGAATGACCCGTTTGCAATATCAGGTAATCTTTCCCTTCACTCTGAACAATGGCTTCAGACGGGACTGCATACTGCCTCTCCGTTCCGGTCTCGATCCATGCCTTGGCGTACAAGCCCGGCAGCAGACCCTTCTCCGATTCCCGTGCAATATGACAGTGAACAGGCACCACCCGGTCGTTACCGGTGGATTTGCCTACCAGGAAAACCTGTGCCTCCCGACTGAAATCACTCTCATTAGCCAAGGCAAACCTTACCGTTTGACCGGGCTCTATCTTTCCAAGGTCTTTTTCAAATGCTTTCAGGGCCAGATGAAGATCATCGTTGCTGGTAATTTCGAAAAGAACATCCGTGGGATTCACATACTTGCCGATGTTCACGTTACTCGTCCTGATATAGCCTGTGATCGGCGCGTAAAGATTCGCCGTCCTCGATATTTTGCCGGCTTGCAACGCCGAACGATTGATACCTGCCAACGCCAGCTTTTGCTCAAGCCCATTAAGCCTTGCCTGCATGACCTTGTAATCCGAAGCCACCTGCTGAAACGTCTTTTCGGCGTTTACATCTTCTTCCCTTAATGTCCGCTGACGCTCGTATTCCTTTTCAAGGAATTGCAGCCGCGCCTGGCTCTCCAGGTAGTCTTGCTGCATCGTAATAAAATCGGGATTTTCCACCATTGCCAGAACCTGGCCTTTCTTCACCGCCTGCCCTTCAAGCAGCCCGGCCGTTGTGATATACCCTCCAAGGGGAGCGGACACGGTAGCCATACTATGAGGTTCCACATCGATCACGCCATTCAGCTTAATGAGATTACTCAAATTGCGCATCTCGATTTTGCCTGTTCCGATGGCGGCAAGTTCATACTGCTCCGGCGAGAATGTAACTTGTTTCACCGAAGCCGTGTCGCGCAGCGTTGTCTGCGCTGCCGCGGGCGCACCTGCCCCGTTGTGCTTCTTGTTACACGAGGCCAGGAACAACAGCGTCAGGACGAGGGCGGCTGTATTTACATCTGACATAAAGTTCATTGCAGTTTTTTTTTGACAGGTTGTTTCTTATTTAATCCCCAAAAGGGTCTCAATGGCAATAATCGACTGATTGTATTGATAAAGATTATCCAGGTAATCGGACCGGATGTCGATCGCCAGCGCGAGGTTTTGCAAATGCTGTACGTAGGAAATGTCACCGCTCCTGAAGCCCTTCTCAGAGTTGCCGATCACGAGCTCCGCCTGGGGCAACCCTTCGTTCTGGTAGTACCGAACCGTTCTCTGCAGTTTGTCGTGTTCCTGTACGAGCCGTCGCAATTCGCCCTCGAGCGTGGAACTCGTCAGGGCTATTTGGGTCTGCGCGATGTTCTCGTTGATTTTAGCCGCATGGATACTCGCGCGATGTCCCCCGGGGAAAATAGGAATCGCCAGCCCGACGTGATAAAATGCGAAGCGGTCATGAGTGGTGAAGATGCGCTCGACGCCGTCGACATTCTGAACCCCGCGATAGGTTTGGCTGCTGAACCCGAACAAAATATCGGGGAGCATACTGCTTCTTTCGACCTGCGTCTCACGCTCGCGAGTTTCCAGCTCGCGCTCGAGGTATTTGATTGCCGGCGTTCCGGCGACGACATTACTGTCTGCAGGCAGCAACAGGCTTTCCGCTTCCATTTGCGGATCGGCAATGAGGAGACTGTCGCGGGTGTTCAGCAGGGTCTGTAACTGTGTCTGAGCGATCGCGATGTCGGCGCTGTTCCGGGCAAGGGCATTTTTTATTTGCATCGACTTTGCCGCGGAGCTGACACTTTCTATTTTGGTTGCCTCACCTGTCTGGTAGCGCAACCGGCTCGACCGTTCCAGGCTGCTGTACAGGCTGTCCTGATAGAGCAATAACCGGCGCTTTTCTGTGGCATACACATATTGCAAATAAGCGTATTTCACATCCGCTACCAGGTCGTTCTCCTCTAACAGTTTATACTGCTCACTGCTGTTCTGCTTTGCGCGGGCGAGCTTGGAGCGCGCGCTGTACAAGGTGGGGAAACTGAGCCGCTGCGTCACGTTGAAAAGGTTGTCCTGTAACGTCGGGTTGCTTATGACACCCTGCGTGTAGTTGAACTCCGTTTTAGGAATCGCTACGGAGGCACGCTTCCGTGTTCGTTGCAGATCCACCTGGTACTGCGCAAGCTTAATGGTATTGTTGTTCTTCAATGCTTCGTCGATCGCCTGAGCAAGGGTCAGTGCGCGGACCGTTCTTTGATTGACCGCCTGTGCTTGAGCCGGACTCGCGGGCGACAGCACAGCTCCCGCCAGCATAAACAGCGCAATAACAGTAAGGGGCTTCTGTTTAAATTGTATTTTCGACGTTGTAAAATAAAGGTACAGCACCGGAAGCACAATCAGGGTGAGCAAGGTGGCCGTGATGAGTCCACCGATCACTACTGTAGCGAGAGGACGTTGAACTTCCGCGCCCGCAGAAGTCGAGATAGCCATCGGCAA
>DASVOT010000441.1:0-1889 GCA_036383235.1 Chryseosolibacter sp. | reverse complement strand
CTGACATGGAACCTGTTGAGCCTATTAAAGGTCCGCCAGCAGGTGAACGCCCAAAAGTTTGTCGCCGCCGGCTACCGCGATGAATACGATGGCCTCAAGCTGGAGCTTGAAAATCAACTCATCCTGGCGGAGGAGCGAATCGCAAATAGTTTGGAGAGCGCACGCGAAGCGCCGGTCCAGCACCAGGCGGCCTCCGACGCGTACCTTCAGAAAAATGTTCTTTATAAAAACGGGCTGACGACCATTGTCGAATTGCAGCAGGCCCTTTACGCGCTAAACCGCGCGGAGGTCGACAAGCGGGTCGCCAACATCAATGTCTGGCACGCGCTGCTGATGAAGGCTGCCGCTTCGGGGGATCTGGACTTATTCATTAATCAGGTGAGGTAACATGAATTTAATACGTTTTGCGCTTCGCAAGCCCATCACGATTCTCGTGCTGGTTGCGGGCATCGGGTTCTTCGGCGTCAAAGCCGTGAGCACGATCAACATCGATATTTTTCCGAAGATGAACCTGCCGGTCATCTATCTGTCACACCCGTTCGGAGGTTACACGCCGGAGCAGATGGAGGCTTATTTCGGCAAGGCGTACGTCAATATTTTATTGTTCGTCAACGGGATCAAAAGCATTGAAACGCGAAACACCACGGGGTTGACGCTGATGAAGATCACGTTTTATCCCGGGACGAACATGGCCCAGGCGGCGGCGGAATTAAGCGCGTTCGCGAACCGCATCCAGGCGATCTTTCCGCCGGGCTCGCAGCCCCCTTTCATCATCCGGTTTGATGCGTCTACCCTTCCCGTTGGACAGCTGGTGCTGAGCAGCCCGGTCCGCTCGAACAACGAGCTCATGGACCTCGCGAATGTGTACGTGCGCGCATCGTTTACGTCGATCCCCGGGCTGGTGGCCGCGCCGCCGTTCGGTGGAAACATCCGCACCATTCTCATAAAAGCGGATCCGGAGCTTCTCGCGGCACATAACCTCACGCCCGATCAGCTGGTCGAAGCCCTGAAACTGAATAATCAGAACTCGCCCTCAGGAAATGTGCGTATCGGTGACTACAACTATTTAACGCCGGCGAACACAACCATCAGGGACATCAAGGATTTTGAAAAGATCCCTTTGTTCAAGGGCGGCGTCCAGAACCTTTACCTCGGCGACGTGGCCACCGTTGAGGACGGCGCCGATGTGACTATGGGCTATGCGCAAGTGAACGGAAAGCGGTCGGTGTACCTGAATATCGCCAAGTCACCAGATGCTTCGACCTGGGAAGTGGTGCAGGCGCTGAAGAAGAACCTTCCGCGTCTTCAAAGCCAGCTTCCGGAAGACGTTACGCTCTCGTATGAGTTCGACCAGTCCACCTACGTGATGAATGCGGTCCGCAGCCTGATGACGGAAGGAATCCTGGGGGCGCTGCTTACCGGGATCATGGTGCTGTTGTTTTTGGGCGATGTACGTGGAGCCCTGATTGTGATCCTGACGATTCCAACGAGTATCATCGCCGGCGTTTTGTTCCTCCAGCTTTTCGGGGAGACGATCAACATCATGACGCTGAGCGGGCTTTCACTTGCCATCGGTATCCTGGTTGATGAGTCGACCGTGACGATCGAGAATATTCACCAGCACCTGGACATGGGCAAACCGAAAGCCCTGGCCATCTGGGATGCCTGCAAGGAGATTGCCTTTCCGAAGCTGCTGATCCTGTTTTGTATCCTGGCGGTGTTTGCCCCTGCGCTGACCATGAAGGGGATACCCGGGTCGTTGTTCCTGCCGCTGGCGCTGGCGATCGGGTTTTCAATGATCACTTCTTATTTGTTGTCGCAGACCTTCGTTCCGGTCATGGCAAACTGGATCATGAAAGGCCATAAATCCCGTCCGGGTATACCGGAGA
>DASVOT010000440.1:0-3163 GCA_036383235.1 Chryseosolibacter sp. | reverse complement strand
CGGCGGACGAACCTGTACAGCTGTTTGCCTGGGATCTCAACAGCGACGGCGTACTCGATCCGGTCATAAACTATTTCATCCAGGGTAAAAGCTATCCGATGCCGAGCCGCGATGAGCTCCTGGATCAGGTAAGCACTCTTAAAAAGAAGTTCATCAAGTATGAAGACTATGCCGCCGCTACAATGGAAGATATTGCAACGCCGGAGCAGCTGCATCAGGCATATAAATTCAATGCTTACAGGCTGGAATCGTCGTGGCTCGAAAATGTGGAAGGAAAACAGTTCAAACTTCGCGCCTTGCCCGAACTGGCCCAACTATCCGCCATTAACGGTTTCGTGTATGACGATTTTACCGGAGATGGAGCCAAAGAGATCATCGCGGCGGGAAATTTCTATCCATTCAAACCTCAGCTCGGCAGAAGCGATGCCTCCTATGGAATTGTTTTGACCTATGATAAAGGCATTATATCGGCGGACGGTGTACATTCCAGGCTTTGGCTGGAGGGCGATATCCGCGACATAAAATTGGTACACTTTAATTCAGGAATAAAACGTATTTTAGTCTCGCGCAATAATGACCGCGCGAGCGTTTATTCCATTGCTCAGCCCGGAGTCCGGGAATCGCTCCTGGTTCGAAACCGCTAAAACCAGGACGTGCCTCTCCGTTTTTTGCGCGAAATCCCATGAGCGAATTTAAAGCCATATACATCAGCACGGCGGTATCAATACATCCAAAACCTTAATTCACATGACTCCAAATGAATCAACTTTAACTTTCAGAAAGTCGTTTCTCCATCTTGCCGCGCTCCTGGGAGGCTGCGTGGTTTTCTGGAGTTGCGGACAAAATCCCACTGTACCCGACAAAGAAAATAAAACCTCATCAGGCGAAGCAATAATGGTGAAGGCCAGGAACGGAGATCGGGTGCTGATCTTCTCAAAAACAAAGGGATACTATCATGAATCCATACCCTCGGGCATCGCCGCCATTCAGAAGCTGGGAGCAGAAAACAAGTTTCGGGTGGATACGACGAAGGACGCTTCGAAATTTACGATTGATAACCTCAGAAAATACCGGGCTGTCATTTTTCTCAGCACCACCCAGGACGTATTGAACGAAGAACAGCAGGCTGCGATGGAGCAGTACATCAGGGGAGGCGGAGGATTTGTCGGTATTCACGCTGCCGCGGACACGGAGTATCAGTGGCCCTGGTATAACAAACTCGTGGGGGCTTATTTCAAAAGCCATCCGAATAAACCGAATGTCAGGAAAGCCATCGTGATGGTTACCGATAAAAGTCACCCTGCCACCCGAAGCCTTCCCGAGAAGTGGGAGAGAAGCGACGAGTGGTACAACTACAAGGATATCAATCCCGATATTAAAGTGCTGGCGAGGCTTGATGAAACGAGTTACGAGGGCGGAGAGAACGGCGACAATCACCCGATTATCTGGTATCATGAATTCGACGGAGGCCGGGCGTTTTATACAGGTGGCGGCCATACAAAAGAGAG
The DNA here is from genome assembly GCA_036383235.1 of Chryseosolibacter sp. GTDB lineage: Bacteria > Bacteroidota > Bacteroidia > Cytophagales > Cyclobacteriaceae > Chryseosolibacter. Next base: position 1,655 of record DASVOT010000440.1, on the reverse strand, counting down.
CTATGAAGACCCGGTGTTTGTACAGCACCTGTTGGGTGGAATCGAGTACGCTATAGCGGGAGAATAGCAATCGTTACTGGTTGGGTTCGACCTCACTGAAAAACTGAAAATCTAAAAACCATCATAAAATTATATACGATGAAAAATTCGCGGAGAAACGCATTGAAGACAATGGTTGCCGCTTCCGGTGCGATCGCCGGGATGTCGGTCTCGGGCCGGATCTCGGCAGCGGAAGCCGCACTTCCCTCACACCTGAAAGGGAAAGTGAATCACTCGGTTTGCCGGTGGTGCTACAACAGCATTCCACTGGAAGATCTCTGCAAGGCTGCGAAAGGCATCGGCCTTTCTTCGATCGAGCTCGTCGGCCCGGAGGACTGGCCAACGCTCAGGAAATACGATCTTACCTCGGCGATGCCGAACGGCGCGGGTAAGGGCATCACCCAGGGATTCAACGACCCGCAATACCACGACGAGCTGATCGAGAGTTATTCGGCGGTGATACCAAAGGCTGCCAACGCCGGGTTAAAGCAGATCATTTGCTTTTCAGGAAACAGGAATGGCCTGGACGACGAGAAGGGGATTGAAAACTGCGCCATCGCCCTGAAACGCCTGATGCCTGTTGCCGAAAAATACAAGGTTACCGTCGCCATGGAGCTGCTGAACAGCAAGGTCAACCATCCGGACTATCAATGCGACAAGACTCCATGGGGCGTTGCCTTGTGCGAAAAAGTGGGGTCTGAGTACTTCAAGCTGCTTTACGACATTTATCACATGCAGATCATGGAGGGCGATGTGATCGCGACCATCCGGAAATATCACACCTACATTGCCCATTATCACACGGGTGGGGTACCTGGAAGAAATGAAATCGACGAAACCCAGGAGTTGAATTACCCGGCGATCATGAAAGCAATTTTGGAAACGGGATTCAAGGGATATGTCGCCCAGGAATTTATTCCGAAACGGGAAGATAAGATCGCCTCGCTGAAGCAGGGCGTGGAGATCTGCGACGTCTGACACAGATGATCGACGCGCCGGTCACGTGCAAGAATTCACAATCCCTCAGTTGAAATGAATTCGATCAAGAAGACCCGATGCCTCCTGTTTTTTCTTTCGCTTTTTGCATGTACGCAAATATCGGTTGGCCAATCGCGAAAGAAACAGAAGTTGTTTTTGGTGTGCGGCGACAGTAAAGTCATTTTGGTCGACTACTATAAATCCAGGGACAGCATTCCTGAAATTGTCTGGACCTGGGACGCGCATCTTGCAAAAGATCTGCCTGCAAATTATCGCCCGAAGTTCAGTTCCATCGATGATTGCAAGCCGGTAAAAAAAGGAAAGCAGGTGCTCGTCACGTCGTCTTCCGGCGCGGCGGCGCTCGTAAACCGTAAAGACGGGAAAGTTCTTTTTTATGCCAGCGTGCCCAACGCTCACTCCATCGCGCGCATCCCGGGAAACAGGGTCGTCGTTGCTGCGTCTACCGAGAAGGATGGAAACAAGATCATTTTATTCGATGCCCGCCACGGAGAGATACCCTTGTTTTCGGATAGTCTCTATTCAGCGCACGGCCTGGTATGGCACAAGAAAAGGCAAAGTCTCTTCGCACTTGGCTACGATCAATTGCGCGAGTACAAAATCGCAGATTATCACGATCT
>DASVOT010000439.1:0-3697 GCA_036383235.1 Chryseosolibacter sp. | reverse complement strand
TTCAATAAATTACCTGTGAAACGAATTGATCTTTTTGCTGAAAGTTACCTTTTATGAGGAGTGGCGGCTGTATATTTCCCCCGAATCGCGCTTTGACCGGCCTCAGGGGGGCATTAAAAACCCTTTTTGACGGGGCGATTTGCAAATTCTGTTAATTTTGTGCTTCTTTTAATATAAAACAATGAGCCTGTTGGATTTCGAAAAACCCATCGCTGACCTGGAAGCCAAGCTGAAAGACATGAAACATCTGGCTAAGGACAGCGATACGGATGTGCATACCGCCATCAAAGCGCTCGAGAAGAAAATTCTCGAGCTGAAAAAAGAAACCTTCGAAAACCTGACTGGCTGGCAGCGCGTTCAGCTTTCCAGACATCCTGAACGGCCTTACACCCTCGACTATATTTACGAGATCACTTCCGATTTCATCGAGCTTCACGGAGACCGCACCGTTGCTGACGACAAAGCGATGGTTGGCGGACTGGGAACGATAAACGGGAAGACCTTCATGCTGATCGGCCAGCAAAAAGGAAGAAACACAAAGCAACGCCAGATGCGCAACTTCGGGATGGCGAATCCCGAGGGATACCGGAAGGCTTTGAGGCTGATGAAGATCGCCGAGAAGTTCAACAAGCCCATCGTCACCTTTATCGATACGCCCGGCGCCTTTCCCGGACTCGAGGCGGAGGAACGCGGCCAGGGGGAAGCCATCGCCCGCAACCTGAAGGAAATGTTCATGCTGAAGGTGCCGGTCATCTGCATCGTCATCGGCGAAGGCGCGTCCGGCGGCGCGCTCGGCATCGCGATTGGCGACCGTGTCATCATGCTGGAGAACACGTGGTACTCCGTTATATCTCCCGAATCCTGCTCGTCCATTCTTTGGCGCAGCTGGGATTACAAAGAGCAGGCGGCGGAAGTGCTGAAGCTCACGGCCAGGGACATGCTGGAGCAGAAACTCATCGACGGCATCATTCGCGAACCTCTCGGCGGCGCGCACACCGATGTGAAATGGATGGCCGCTGAAGTGAAGAAGGTCATCCTCGAGCAAACCGAAGCCCTGCTTCAGATGACCGCCGAGCAGCGTATCCAGCAGCGCATTGATAAATTCTGTTCCATGGGAGTGGTCAGGGAAAGCAGTCCCAAGCCTGCGGTGACGGATCAAAAGTGACCCGTCTCCGGAGGGTGACGCGGAGATGGAATCTGCGTCCGCTGAAGGCATGCCCGACATCTGTGACTGGAAAAAATCATCGACACGAACTGCGAACTTTAACCGATCAACTTCATTTTGAAGCTTCATGTAATCAACACCGGTCTCTTTAAATTGGATGGCGGCGCAATGTTCGGTGTGGTGCCGAAAACGATCTGGCAGAAAACAAATCCTCCCGACGAAAACAATCTCTGCACATGGGCCATGCGTTGTTTGCTGGTGGAGGACGGCGACCGCCTGATGCTCATCGACAACGGCATCGGCACCAAGCAGGATGCGCGATTCTTCAGCTATTATTACCTGCACGGCGACGACTCTTTGTCGAAGTCCATCCACGCCGCCGGCTTCTCCGAGGATGACATCACCGACATGTTTCTCACGCACCTCCACTTTGATCATTGCGGAGGTGGCGTTTATTACGACAATGGCAAGCCCGCGCTCACTTTCAGGAACGCGACCTATTGGTCGAACCGCGATCATTGGAAGTGGGCCACGCAACCCAATCCCAGGGAAAAGGCGAGTTTCCTCCCGGAAAATATACTGCCCATGCAGGAAAGCGGCCACCTGTCTTTCGTGGATCCGGGCGACCAGTCACCCTTTGATTCGATCGACATCCTGTATGTCTCCGGGCATACCGATAAAATGATGATTCCCAGGATCCGGATCGGAGAGCATGTGCTCTGCTATGTGGCGGACCTGCTCCCTTCCGTCGGGCATATTCCCTTGGCGTATGTCATGGGATATGACACGCGGCCCCTCATCACGATGGAGGAGAAGGAAAGATTTCTGAACGAGGCCGCCGACAACCGCTACATTCTTTTTTTCGAACACGATCCGGTGAATGAATGCTGTACGGTAAAACGAACGGAAAGAGGCGTTCGCCTTGACCGGGTGTTTCCTCTTTCGGAGATTGGATGATCCGCGGAGGGAGCTCTGACCTACTCTGCCGGTGATTCGATAACTTAAACTGTAACCGCGAACGCATCGCATGAAACTCGGTCTCGTATTATCCGGTGGCGGTGCCAGGGGCATTGCTCACCTGGGCGTGATGAAGGCGCTGGATGAATTTGGGGTGACCTTCCACCATATATCGGGTACGAGCGCGGGCTCGATCGCCGGCTGTATGTACAGCTACGGGTACAAACCCGACGAGATCGTAAAAATCCTTCAGTCGATCAGTTTCTTCAAATCTTTGAAGCTCGCCTGGACGTGGACCGGGTTATTGTCATTCGACGGTCTGCGGGAAGCATTGCTGAAGTACATGCCTGAAAACAGTTTCGAAAGCCTGAAGATCCCCGTGACACTGGCGGTGACGGACATAAAAAAGGGGAAGGTCGAGTATTTTTCCACCGGCGAGCTGATGACACCGATTCAGGCATCGTGTTCGGTTCCTGCTGTTTTCAAGCCTGTTCAATACCAGGGCGGCGTGTATGTAGACGGTGGCATCCTTGACAACCTTCCGGTGAAAGCCATTCACGACAAATGCGATTTCATCGTGGGCTCGCATTGCAACTTCATCACGTCGGAGTTCGATATCAGGAATTTCCGCTCCGTCATTGAACGCAGCCTGTTGATGGCCATCAATGGGAATACCATGGTCAGCAAGTCCCTTTGCAACGTGCTGATTGAGCCACCCGACGTGGGAAAGTACAGCGGATTCGACCTGGGCAAAGCGATGGAAATTTTCGAGATTGGATATCGGTATACGAAGCGCAATTTTAGTCCCGACCAGTTTCCTGTATGACGGGCATGAACCATTTCCGGCAGCAGATCGTAGGGGGAATTCCACCGGAATTGCCCGAACCGAAACCCTTTGATCCGACCGTCAACCACGCGCCGCGAAGAAAAGACATTCTGACTCCGGAGGAAAAGAAACTTGCGGTCCGCAATGCGCTGCGGTACTTCGAGCCGCGGCACCATCCGGTGCTTGCCCGCGAATTTTATGACGAGCTGATCCGGTATGGCAGGATCTATATGTACCGGTTCCGACCCGATTACGAGATGTATGCGCGCCCGATTGATGACTATCCCTGTGAGTGCCCGGAGGCCGCAGCCATCATGCTGATGATCCAGAACAACCTCGACCCCGCCGTTGCGCAGCATCCCCACGAGCTGATCACCTACGGAGGGAATGGCGCCGTATTTCAGAACTGGGCGCAGTATCTGCTTACTATGCAATACCTGGCCACCATGAAGGAAGACCAGACGCTGCATATGTACTCCGGTCATCCCCTGGGTTTGTTTCCGTCGGCGGCGGGTGCGCCGCGGGTGGTGGTGACAAACGGTATGATGGTTCCGAACCACTCGTCGCCCGACGACTGGGAGCGTTACAACGCCCTGGGCGTGACCCAATATGGCCAGATGACTGCGGGATCTTACATGTACATCGGCCCGCAGGGGATCGTTCACGGCACGACGATCACGCTGCTCAACGCGCTGAGAAAAATTTCAGAAGAAAGGCTGGCCGCGCCCGCACTCTTTCTTTCCTCGGGA
>DASVOT010000438.1:0-2610 GCA_036383235.1 Chryseosolibacter sp. | reverse complement strand
TCATCCGTTCTGAAACCGCCGTTTGCGTCCAGCCGTATCGTGATGTTTTCGCGGAAGTACTTCTTCCGGATATAATGCAGTAGGCCACACTCCCGCTCGAAATCCAGGCCGCCCACTTTCAGCTTCAGGCATCTGAAGCCTTGCTCCACCTTCCGGTTGATCTGGTCCATCAGGAAGTCCATGTCCCCCATCCAGATCAGGCCGTTGATGGGGATCGGCTCGCCCGCGAGAAAACTGTTGTGGTACAGGATCCGCCTCCCGCCGTTCTGAAGGTCCAGCAGCGCTGTTTCAAATCCGAACCTGACAGAAGAATAACCCGGCGGGATCATCCGCAGAATGGACGGAGCATCCTGCATACCGTAAGCGGAAGCATTGACCTTCGCGATTACGTCATTCAGTACGGATTCAAAATCCGCATTCAGTTCGGGGCTTAGCCCGGGCAGCGGGCCGCACTCGCCCCAGCCCGCCACCGCCGGCAGATTCGGGTCCCTGAGCTCAATAAACCAGGAGGCTTTGTCCTTCATCAGCCCCCTGGACGTACGGGCCTTGAAATTGAAGTGGAAAATTTTCTTAAAACAACGGGCCGCTATCGACATAATGTTTGAAAAATGGACGGCGTGGTTTTTTGCCCCGGGAAAGTATTTACTTTGCGGTTTATTTCCCACGCGCTTGAAGACCAGCGACTATACGTACGATCTTCCACAGGAGAAGATAGCCATTTATCCGCTTGCCCGGCGCGACGCCTCAAAACTATTGATTTATAAAAAGGGAGCGATCACCCATTCGACATTTATTTCACTGGACCATTATTTACCAGAAAACGCCTTTCTCTTCTTTAATAATACCAAAGTCATCCCCGCGCGGCTGCATTTCAGGAAAGACACGGGAGCGGAGATTGAAATATTTCTGCTGCATCCCATTTTGCCATCGTCCATCCCTGCGGAGGCAATGATCGCGCGGAGCCGTTGCAGGTGGCAGTGCGCGGTTGGCAACCTGAAGCGCTGGACTTCCGGCACGGTGCTGAAAACGATGATCAATGAAACCGCGCTGGAGGCGACACTGACAGACAGGTCCGGGCGCATTGTCGATTTCAGCTGGAACGATGGGACGACTTTTGCGGAAGTTCTCCGCAATGCCGGCGAGATGCCCCTTCCTCCCTACATCAACAGGCGGGCCGAACACCTCGACAGCGAACGATATCAAACGATCTATTCCTCGCTCGAAGGTGCCGTCGCCGCCCCAACGGCAGGCCTGCATTTTACAGAAGATGTGTTCAGAAAACTGAAAGAAAAAAATATCGGTCACGACTTTCTCACCCTTCACGTCAGCGCCGGAACCTTTCAGCCTGTAAAAGCCGAAAACCCGGATCAACACCTCATGCACGAGGAGCAGGTTATCGTCAACCGTGCAAACCTCGACAATCTGCGGCGTCCCGGGATGCTGGTCACCGCCGTGGGCACCACGTCGATGCGGACACTCGAAAGTCTGTACTGGTTTGGATCAAAGCTGTTACAGGATCCTCAGAGCGAGTTCAACATCAGTCAAACGGATGCGGATACCCTTCCTCAGCCACCACCGGACGAAGCGCTTGCCGCGGTCGCCGATTACCTGGAAAGAAGCCGGCTGCAGGACCTGGTCGGAGAAACATCCATTTTCATAAGACCGGGATATAAATTCAAGGTATGCAAGGCGCTCATAACCAATTTTCATCAACCTGCATCGACGCTCATCATGCTCGTCGCCGCCTTCGTCGGCGAAGACTGGCGAAAGATCTATGAAGAAGCCTTGAAGAAGAACTACCGGTTCCTGAGTTATGGAGACAGTTCGCTCCTGATTCCATGATTCCAGGTCGTTTGACATAGACAACCATCGCGATATTGTCAACGTTCGGATTCCCCGACAGGTGGTGTCTCTTTACAAGGTAAACCTGCGGGCTGAACATCTTCGTACAGAGAGCGTTCACATGTGAACATGCCTCCAGACCGAAAGGCCGCATGGCAGCGCGCCCGAACGGATTTGCGACCTGGCACAATTATCCCTTTGATGCCCGCATTGTTCGACCCTTGAGGAAATTAACCTTTCCAACCAATCCCAAATTGTCCTTCGCCCAATGTTTACGAACTATCTGAAAACCGCCCTCCGAACGATTCTGAAGCACAAAGCCTTCTCGTTCATAAAAATTTTCGGCCTCGCCCTTGCCATGTCGGCAGGCATGCTCATCATGCTCATGTTCGCGGAGCACCGAAGCTACGATCGGTTTCATAAAAACAAGGAACAAATCTACCGGGTGCTGTCAGACCGCGACAATTCGAAATTCCCATCAGCAACCACGCCCTTCGCGCTCGCGGAAGCGCTGGCAAACTACCCCATCATCCGGCAGACGACCCGGCTTACCCTCGGAGCGGGAAGCGAGGTGATGTATGGGCGTCAGACCTTTGCAATGCAGGCGTACTTCGCGGACCCCGCGTTCTTCAAAATTTTTAGCTTCCCTCTCATACAGGGAAACCCCGACGAGGCCCTTGGCGCTCCCAACTCGATCGTGGTCACCACCTCGTTCGCCCGCAAGTTGTTCGGAGAAGATGATCCCCTTGGAAAGACACTTGACATCAG
>DASVOT010000437.1:0-5390 GCA_036383235.1 Chryseosolibacter sp. | reverse complement strand
CTTTCAGATCCGGTGGCGTGAACAGGCCTTCGTACCGCATCGAATTGAATTTCTTCAGCAGCGAATCATACGATCCCGGCGAAAAATTCGTCAGATCTTCTTTCGTCATGTGCTGCCGCGAATAGGGCAGGGGTTTCAATGGGAAAGGCTGCGTCGGCCAGGCTTCCTCTCCCGGGAGATTGGAAGCGGGGACGGGGCGCTCCTCCACCGGAAATAACGGTGTGCCTGTCTGCCGGTCGAGCACAAAGAGAAACCCGGTCTTAGTTGTCTGCGCCAGGGCGTCGATCTTCTTTCCGTCACGCACCACCGTGACCAGGTTCGGGGGCGCGGGCAGATCGTAGTCCCACAGGTCGTGGTGGACAGTCTGAAAATGCCAGATCCGTTTGCCCGTTTTCGCATCCAGCGCCAGGATACAGTTTCCATAAAGGTTCGCCCCTTTTCTATCGGCGCCATAAAAGTCATAGGCGGGCGAACCCAGCGGAACATAGACCACACCTTTTTCCCTGTCAACGCTCATGCCGCCCCAGCTGTTTACGCCCCCGGCATATTTCCAGGCGTCTTTGGGCCATGTCTCGTATCCCGGCTCGCCCGGATGGGGGATGGTGTGAAAAGTCCATTCCAGTTTACCGGTCCTGATATCGTATGCCCGGATGTACCCCGGCTCTGCGCCATATAGTTCGGAAACTTCGCAGCCGATGATCAAAAGGTTTTCAAAGACGACGCCCGGAGAAGTCGGGATCACCGAGATGAGGGCTGTATCTCCGCGCATTCCGACGTTCATGCTCACCTTTCCGCCCCGCCCGAAGGTGGTCACCAACTTGCCGGTCTTCGCATTCTGGGCGAAAAGGTTGTCGCCTGCGGTGTAGAGAATCCGTTTGTCATCGCCATCTTCCCAGTACGCGACGCCCCTGCAGATACCACCGCCTTCGCCGCCGTAGAAGGGATCAAATGACCAGATGAGTTCACCGCTCGAAGCATTGACGGCGTAAAGCCGGTGCCGGGCGGAAGTCGCATACATCACCCCGTCGATAATGATGGGATTGCATTCGGCGTTTCCAAATCGCGATCCCGACCTGGCATCATTCGGATTGAAAATCCATGCTTGCTTTAGTCCGTCCACGTTATCGCGGTTGATATCTTCGAGCGGGGAATAACTGCTGCTTTTTTCGTCCGCCTTGTACACCGACCAGGTGCGAGCCGCGTCGTAACTCCGGTCGCAGCCGGCCAGAAAAAGAAGGAAGAAAAGACAGATACATAGTCGCAGGAAAAATCCGTTCATACGCAGGTTTGCATTCGGGGTTTGACGGTCACAATAATGGAATAAGGTACTGATTTTTTGCTGCCGGGAATGGAAAAATATCTTTCATGTTTTGTTTGAGCGGTGGCTGTTTTCAACTTAAAACCCCTATATTAATGTTGGATCCGTCTCAAATCAATGAAGGAGCGTTGATAGCATTGCCTTAACTTCAACCCGTACACCGATATGAAAGAAGAAGCCATTTTATCCGCTCCCCCCGTCGGAGCAAAGGGCCAGGTAGCGACGCAGAGAATAGCAACCATAGATATTCTGCGCGCCCTCACAATGATCCTGATGATCTTCGTAAACGACCTTTGGTCGTTGACAAATATCCCTTCCTGGCTGGGGCATGTTGAAAGAGGCGTGGATGGAATTGGACTCGCCGACGTCGTGTTCCCAGCGTTCCTGTTCATCGTCGGCCTCTCGATACCCTTCGCCATGGAAAACAGGATCCAGAAAGGCGATACGCAGTGGCAGCTCGTGAAGCACGTGCTTTGGCGGACCGTTGCCCTGCTGGTCATGGGCGTGTTCCTGGTAAATGGCGAGACCTATAACGCCGCCGCCACTGGAATGGCACGCCTGTTTTGGAATCCCATCTGTTGCCTTTGCTTCATACTGATCTGGAACAGTTATTCAAAATCCGTTAACCCCTACGTCGTATGGACGCTGAGGATCGCGGCTGTCCTGACACTGATCGCGCTGGCCATTATCTATCGCGGAGGACCAGACGACGCCATTCGGCGGTTTGCTCCCCAATGGTGGGGCATCCTGGGATTGATCGGCTGGGCTTACCTCGTCGGTGGCCTGGTGACGGCATTTGCCAGGAATAACTTCCACGCCCTGCTGGCCGCCTGGGTATTCTTTGCCGTGCTCAGCATGGTCTCGCATGCCGGCCTTCTGCCCGCATTCCTTAACTTCATCCCGGACGCAATAAGGGGTGGCACGCTGGCAGGACTTACGCTCGGCGGGGTAGTAACCTCCATGATCTTCCGTTACTATCGCGACAAAAAAGACAACAGGGGACTGACCATCACCTTCCTCCTGTTAGCCGGATTTCTCATCGGTCTGTCCGTCATCACACGCCCTTACTGGGGCCTGGCCAAGCTTGGCGCCACACCCGCGTGGCTGTTTCTCTGCAGCGCTTTTACCATTCTCGGTTTTTTGGCCGTGTACTGGATCGCCGACGTGAACCGAAAAGAGAACTGGTTCAACATTATCAGACCCGCAGGCACGGCAACCCTGCTGTGCTATCTTATACCATACTTCGCCTACTTTACCGTCCGGGGTCTCGGTTTCCACTTTCCTGACTTCATGCTAAACGATGGAGTCGGTTTGTTTAAATCATTTTTGTTTGCGCTGCTTTGCGCGCAGATAACCGGGTTGCTGATACGAGGAGGGCTCAGGATGAAGCTGTAGTTCCGGGGCCCGCGACATTCTTTTCAGGTTTAAAGTCCGATAATATGTTTCATACGTCGATGCTAAGGAAAATCTGCCCGGTTATCGCCGGAGTGTTGATTTCATGTTTCACTGCCGGCGCGCAGGATAATTCCTTCAAGGTGGTGGGATATTATTCATTGCGCTCCGCCCTCGAGGGAACCAGGCACGTTCCCTTCAAAAGGCTCACCCACATAAATTTATGGTTTCTGAATCCGGATACACTCGGAAATTTCGTCGACGATCTCTCAGGCCTCGATCGGTTTGTCAGGAAAGCACACCGGAAAAACGTCAAGGTGCTGTTCTCCATTGGAGGCGGAAGCAAGCATCCGCAGTATCACAAGCTGCTGAAGGATGAATATCGCGCGCTCCTGATCAACAACCTGATGGCACAGGTGCTCCGCTATGATCTGGATGGCGTCGATGTTGATCTCGAGGGAAGCGATATCGACGACCAATATGAATCCTTCGTTACCGAGCTCTCCTCGGCGCTCAGACCGCACAACAAGCTCATGACCGCAGCCATCGCCGTCTATTATAAGGATCAGCTTACGGACAAGGCTTTGTCCCACTATGATTTCATGAACGTGATGAGCTATGACCGTACGGGTCCCTGGCGACCGGACAAACCCGGCCAGCATTCCGCTTATGAGCACGCCGTAGAAGACCTCGATTACTTTGGCACCATCCGGCACATTCCGAAAGAAAAGATGACGCTGGGTGTTCCTTTCTATGGATATGGCTATGGGCCGGAACTGACCTCGCCGGCCATCAGCATGAATTTCGCCGAGATCGTATCGGCCTTTCACGGGGCGGAGAGAGTAGACGAATGGAAAAGAGACGACGGCAAGGTCATTTACTACAATGGCATCCCTACGATAAAAAAGAAGACGGTGCTGGCGAAAGAAAAAGCCGGAGGCGTGATGATCTGGCAAGTGAGGGGGGATGCCCGAGGTTCCAAATCACTGCTCCGCGCAATCAGCAAAGCGTACTGACCAATCCTCGGGCAAACTCCCTTCTTGGAAAGTCACCGGCGCAGCGGCACATAGTCTAGTGATGGTTACATTTCGGACAGGGTCACATCTCCAGCATTCGGCAGGGCCTGGTACTGCGCATAGGATCCATGTTCGTCTGATGCGACGGCCACTTCAGATTCCGCGCCATCTTGCGTGACCTTCACTTTGCTCCATCCGCCTGGAACGTATGTTTTCAGGGTCAGGGGAAAATCGTAAAGCGCCTTGTCCAGCGAATGCCCGATAGTAACGATGATGTTGTCATCTTTTCTTTCAGCGCTCACCTTGGCGGCCATCCGCTCGCGCATATATTTTGTGACGTCCCCAAAGGTGGCGATCCAGAGTTTATCCTCCTTTCCTTTCATATAAGAGAAATACTCCTTCAACTCCTCATGTGGTTTTGCTTCCCATCCGATTCCATCCACGCCATGGAAGGTCAGCACCAGCCATACGTTATTGCGTACCAGCAACGTATCCACCCATGATTTCATCGTGCTCATCGTTGTTTTTGCAAGCGGCCCGCGCTGCCACTGAATATACGGTTTGTGAAACATGCCCGGCACTTTGTCGCTGCCGCGATTGATCTCGGCCAGAAATGGCTCGGGCATGCGGTTGCGGAGGGCCGGGTAAACTTTGTAGGCATATTCCATGACGCGTTCATTCTCCGTTCCGAACGGGCATTCAGCCGAAAATGTGTGGTGTGGACCCAACTGCTGTTGAATCTCCTCCTTGCACTTTTCCAGCTCATAGAGGAGGTTCGGCTCGTCGAGCACGGAAAGGCGCGGATGGGAGATGGTGTGGCTTCCGAATTCATGGCCATTCGCTGCGAAAGCCTTGATCTCTGCCCATGTAATCATGTCCCCGCCAGGCTGCATCGATGCCTTGACCGCTTTTATTTTCCGGCTCCGCGCTTTTGCGTAGGCCTCGTCGATGGTCTTGAAGGCCTCATCGTACTTCTCATTTTCATAGAGGGCGCCTGCATTGTTATGTGAGTCCACGGCGCCGGGCATGTCGAGAAATCGCAGCGCGGAGGCGCGCTCGAAAATGTTCGACTGGTTGGTGGGAGTAGTGGCCGTCTCTTTAATGATCTCGGCAACGGGCCTTCCAAAATATTTCGGTGGTATCTGATTATCGCGGATGTGCGCGGTGTTAATAAAGAAAGTCGCCTTGATATCGAGGGTGTCCATGATCGGCAGTGCCTGTCTGAACTGGTTGATGCTGGCATCGTCAAGGGTGATAGAGATGGCGCCGGTCTTCCCGTTCTTGAACGCGGTGATCTCTGTGTTTCCCGTCAGGTCTTTTTTGCCCGAGCAGGAAAGCAAGAGAACGAACGAAAGCAGTGCGACAAAAAGTGTGGTTTTCATACATGCGTGTTTGCGATAAATTGTACAAAAAATTCCGGATTTTGAAATGCTATTTTATCCCGGGTTTCACCGAATGACAAACGGATGCGTAACGCACGTCTGGAAAGTAACCGGGCCCGGAAGGGAATACACTCCAAATTTTTGCTAATTTATGAGCAAAGAGAGAAATTGGCACGCCGGCCTGGTCCCATCAAATTGAAAAACAAGCAAAATGAACAGCCAAGACAACGACTCCTCATTGAATGACGGTGTTGACCGCAGAAAATTCATGTCAACGCTTAC
>DASVOT010000436.1:0-6045 GCA_036383235.1 Chryseosolibacter sp. | reverse complement strand
TGGCTTGCCGCCTCCCTGGAAAACAACAAAATATACTTTCGCGCCGACAGCAACACCGCCATCACGAAGGGGCTGGTGAGTTTGCTGACCCGCATCTTTAACGGGCAAACCCCGGAAGACATTCTGGTCGCCGACCTGTATTTTATGAACCGTATCGGAATGGACCGTTTCATCGGCACGCAGCGGTCTAACGGCTTTGCGGCCATGATCAGGCAGATGAAACTATACGCGCTGGCGTTCAAAACAAAAATGGAAGTAAACCGATGACCGAGCAAGAAGATCCGAATATTGAACAAAAACTTTCCGATGCAGCCATCCCGGACCTGCATGAGAAGGTGCTGCAGACGATAAAGACGGTGTATGATCCCGAGATCCCCGTGGATATTTATGAGCTGGGACTCATCTACGAGATCAATATTTACCCCGTCAACAACGTGTACGTCTTGATGACGCTTACTTCACCATCGTGTCCTTCCGCCGAGGTGATACCGGAGGAGCTTGAGCAGAAGCTGAGGGCCATTGAAGGCATCAACCAGGTGAAGGTAGCGGTCACGTTCGATCCTCCCTACTCGCAGGAGATGATGAGCGAGGCGGCTAAACTTGAGCTTGGTTTTTTGTAAGGTGCCGGAAGGCATTCGCCGGCGGCAAAAGGGCAACAGCCCGAAGCCGTTTGTGATTGGAACAAAAATTTGATAGGAAAGAAATAATTTAATAATAATAATAATAATATGTATCCTGAACAACTTGTCGCTCCCATGCGCACGGATTTGACCAGCGCCGGCTTTAAGGAATTGAGATCCCCCGCCGATGTGGAGAGCGAATTAAAAGATCAAAAAGGCACCACTTTGCTGGTGATCAACTCCGTTTGCGGCTGTGCTGCCGGTGCGGCGCGACCGGGCATCAAATGGGCGCTGGAGCATTCGGAAAAAAAACCTGATTCGCTGGCGACCGTTTTTGCGGGTGTGGACAAAGAAGCGGTGGCGAAGGCGCGCGAGTACACGATGCCTTATCCGCCCTCCTCTCCTTCCATTGCGCTGTTCAAGGATGGCGAGCTCGTTCATTTTGTGGAGCGCCATCATATCGAAGGAAGAAATGCGCAGATGATCGGTCAGCATCTGGTCGAGGTATTCGAAGAATACTGCTGAAGCATTCCGACGCGCGAGCCACTGCCCATGGCTGACAGGAGACCACCTGCCAGTCGATGGGCTTTTTTGTTAACCATCAGGAAGGCATTCCCTGTTCCAGCAGCAGCCTGCTCTCCTCCAGATCGAGCTCATATTCCATTTTGCGCAAGGACTCCTCGCTGATAGCGCCTTCGTTCCTGAGCTTGAGCACGAGCTCTCTTTCCCGGTTCAGCAGTTCCTGCTGGATCGGGTGTAGTTTTTCCACAAGCGTTTCATGTACGTTCATCTGCGTTTGTCCCTTGCGGATGCGCTGTATCCGGATCTCGTATTTCGTTTTGATGAGGTTCAACCCCTCATCGGTGAGCGCGAGCGAATAATTCTCTTCGATAAATTCGATCAGGGCGGAGGCGATGGCGACCCTGGCGCGCAGCTCGGCATCATGCGCACGGCCATCCGACTGAATACCGAGTAGTTTTATCAACGGCCGAAGGGTAAGGCCCTGCAGGACCAGGGTCGAAAAGATCACGCAGAACGTAAGGAAGATGATCAGGTCGCGGTTGGGAAAGGGCGTGGAGGTGCCGATCATGAACGGTATTGCCAGGGCCGCTGCCATCGATACGACGCCGCGCATGCCCGACCATGCCACGATGGTCACCAGTCGCAGGTTCACCTCCGGCTCGCGCTCCCGTACCCGCCTGCTCAGCCGCGGTAGATAGGCACCCGGATACACCCAGATAATACGCCCCACGATCACGGCAAGGCTGACGATGGTGCCGTACTTCAGCAGCACGACAAAGGAGTGGCCCTCGATGTTCTCGAGGATCACCGGCAACTGAAGTCCGATGAAAATAAAGACGAGGCCGTTCAGAATGAAGATGACTGTATTCCATGAGCCGTACGCCTGCAGGCGCGTCCGGTGGCTGAATATTACAGAAGAGTGCCAGTTGAGGTAAATGCCGCAGGAAACGACGGCCAGGACACCTGAGACGTGAATGCTTTCCGCCAGGAGGTAGGCGACGAAAGGGGTTATAAACGTCATCGTCGTGTCGATGGTGGGATTGTCGGTCGTCACGCTGTGCATCCATTTGACGATCCGCGCGACCACGAGGCCGAGCACTACCCCGGCCGTTGCAACCACGACGAACCGAAGGCCAGCCTCCCAGAGGCTGAAGGCACCCGTGGCCACGGCCGCAATGCCATAGCGATAGACAATGAGGCCGGTGGCATCGTTCACGAGGCTCTCTCCCTCGAGAATGGTAATGATCCTCTTTGGGACCGCCAGTCCCTTGGTGGAGGCCGTTGCCGCGATGGCGTCAGGCGGAGAGATGATCGCTCCAAGGACAAACGCTTCCGGCCATCCGAATCCCGGAATAAAACGGTGCGCGATCCAGGCAACCGCGAGGGTGGTAAAGATCACGCACCCGATCGCCAGCAGGATGATCGGCCTTTTCGCCGTCTTGAAATCGGGCCACGAGGTATTCCACGCCGCGGAGTACAAGATCGGGGGAAGGAAGATCAGAAACACCACCTCCGGATTCAGCGTGACGCGCGGCAACCCCGGGATCAATCCGATGCCGATGCCGGAGAGGACGAGCAGGATGGGATAGGGAATCCTTATCCGGTCAGTAACGTCCGCAAGAGCGGTCACCACCGCCAGAAGAATGATTACCGTTGCAATGGTCTGCATACGGCGAAATTAGTCAGAAACTGAATTTTTTAAGGAACTCGCTGAGATCTTCCTTTAAACTGCGCGAATTCCGGATTTGAAGTGTATCGGTTATCAGCGGATTGACTTTGACATTCAACTCATGCAACCGCAGGTGCTGATTGATAAAGATAAATTCGAGATCGGGGATCAGCTCCTTCAACACATCCAGGATATCGATCACCTTCAGGTTCTTGTCGACAATATTGTATACGTCGCTGGGGAGGTCGGCGGTGAGCAGGTTGTTAAGTGCCTTTGCCACCATTTCAATATGGATGAAGGTGCGCGACTGCTTGCCGTCGCCCTGTATGGTGATCAAGCGATTGAAGTTGGCTTCGAAAACGAACTTATTGATGACGGCATCGAACCTCATGCTTTTGCTGTAGCCATAGACGTTGCCGCATCGCATGATATAGGTGTCGATCTTGCCGATCAGCCTGCGCACGTGCTCCTCACCGCGAAGCTTGGAGACCGCATAGAAGGTCTGGGGATCGGGTGGTTTATCCTCATGAGCCGGGATCTTTGAAGATCCATACACCCCCGTGCTGCTCGTATAAATAAATCTTTTGACATCGCTCGCCTCAATGGCGTAAACGAGCTCCGCCGTTCCCCAATGGTTCACCTGTTCGTAAGCATGAGCATCCGCGTTGGCGAACGGGGTCGTTACCTTGGCGGCAAGGTGATACACCACATCTACTCCCTGGAGGATCTTCTTCAGCGCCCGCGAATCGAGCAGCTCGCCTTTCACAAATCTGATCTTATGGTGCTTGCGCAGCCGTAAGCCCAAAAACAGGTTGAAGTTGGGACGGCTGAGATTATCGTAGATGACTACCTCGTCGACCTCCGGATTGTTTACCAGCAACGTGATCAGCTCGGTCCCTATGTATCCGGCACCTCCGGTGACTAATACTTTCATTTAACGTAAGGGGGTATAGTATCCGTTAAGAAAAAATGTTGGCACGGTTCGTCAATCGTGAATGGCGAATCGTGAATCGGTTCATTCGACCTATCCACCTGCCCGGCTGCGTGCTTTCTGTCCCTGATATGCATGATCGTGTCGGCAGCAAAAATGATAATTCTTTGTCAAAACAAAAAGGAAGGGCGAACCGCCTTCCGGGGTACGACCACCGGCTCACTTGTTGATCAGATCGGTATGCAATCCGCATTCGATCTTGTTCAGACCGAACCAGCGCGCTTCCCGTTCCTGCATTTCCGGATCGAGCCTCCGGGTGCACGGCTCGCATCCGATGCTGAGGAATCCCTGCTCTTCAAGGGGATGTTTCGGCAGGTTGTATTCTTTCTGGTATTCCCAGATCATCTTCGCATTCCAGTCGAGCATGGGGTGGAAACGCATGCATCCGTGTTGGGCCGGCTGTTCAACTTTCATCGCCGCGCGCACCTTGCTTTGATCGGCACGGACGCCATTGATCCACACATCGTGGGCCATCAAGATGGCATCCATTGGCTGCGTTTTGTTCAGGTAACAGCAATGATCGGGATCGGAGGTAAACAGCAACCGTCCTTCAGGGTCGCGCTGCATGTATTTAGGAACATCCGACCTTAAGTCGATCGTATGAACCCCGAAAGATTCAGTGATCTGGTCGCGGAATTTCACTGTTTCCGGAAAATGATACCCCGTGTTGATGAAGTATACAGGGATCTTCTTGTCGATCCTGCTGAGCATATGGAGCAGCACCAGGCTGTGGGATTGAAAGGAGCACGTCGTAAACATCGATTTACCCTGAGCCCGGTACTCGCCGATCCTGGCGCTGATCTGTTCAAAGGTCATAGCTGAAACAAATATTTAAAAAAGCTGGTTATCAGAAACTTACCTTAAATTTGTGAATTGTTGGTTCATCTGTTAAATTCGGATCCGAAACCTGACCCCTTTACCGTGAACCTGAAATACCGTTTGCTGCTCGCCCTCCTGCTGACCTTACTGATCGTTTGCTCACAGAGCATTTTTGGCTAGCGGAGGCCGCTTCACATTCAAAAATAACCATTATTAAAAGGAAATAGGTCCCCATTCAGGACCGCGGGTCGATTTTTGTTTCCTCAAACGATTGTAAGAGCTTCCGGCGCACTGATTTCTTTGGAGATGGCCCGTGTTTTCAATTTCTTTAAGGCATGATTCCCACGGCTGCCGCTTTTTCGTGCACCCACTCCCCATATTTGCCCGGGCTGCTCGATCGGCTATCGAGCTCCCGGGGCAAAAAGATATTACCGGATACCTTGCGTTAAAACAGTAAACTGCGGAAGAACCGTCAAGCTATGCGAAAACTTTTACTCCCTGCCATTGCCGTGCTCATGTCCTGGGGATGCTGCCGCGCGCAGGTCGATCCCTTGTATGCCCAGTACCTGAACAACCCGCTGCTGATCAACCCGGCCTATTCGGGATTAAACAACAACCTAAATGCGGGGATCTCTTACCGGAAACAATGGGCGGGTTTCGAGGGCAGCCCCACGACCTATAACGTAAACGCGCACACCTCGCTCTTCGACAACCGGATGGGCGTCGGGCTCATCGTGCTGAAGGACAACGTGGGCATCAGCAGCAACACCGAAGTCCACGGCACCTATGCCTACCGCCTGGACCTCGATCAGAAATTTTTATCGTTTGGGCTCCAGGCAGGCTTTATCAGCTTCAAGGCCAATAACAGCGACCTGAACCCATACGATGCAAACGACCCGGCTTTCAACGGGGTTCAAAATGTCACCAAGCCAACCTTCGGCGCCGGCCTGATCCTGAACAGTGAACGATACTTTGTCGGACTGTCCGTTCCGCGGATGCTGAAAGCGAAAGCCAATTTCTCGGATCTCGAGACCGAGCTCTACAGCCAGCACTTCTATGCGATGGGCGCTTACATATTTTTCATCAACGAACACATCCGGCTGAAGCCGTCCGTGCTGCTGAAATCCGTGAAGGGCTCGCCCCTATCGACCGACGTCAATTTCGCCGTTAACATCGAAGAGAAATATACGGCGGGGATCTACACCCGCAACCTTAACGCGTACGGGCTCATGGCGCAGATCAAATTCGGCGGTTCTTATCGCTTTGGCTACGCCTTCGAAGTCCCGTCCGGAAATTCCGTGGGCGCCCGTTTCACTACCCATGAGCTCAGCTTCGGACTGAACATGGCGATGTTCAGCTTCCACTCCACCGCCATCACCAATTTCTAAGGTATAAGGTATAAGGTATAAGGGTATAAGGTATAA
>DASVOT010000435.1:0-7419 GCA_036383235.1 Chryseosolibacter sp. | reverse complement strand
AGGCGGCGTTGCCTGGCGACAGATTCACTTCGAAGCCAGGACATACCCGTGCGGTGCTGATCCATGCCAGTCCGGATCAAATCTGGCCCTGGATCCTGCAGCTTGGCCAGGACCGCGGTGGAATGTACAGTTACAGCTGGCTGGAGAACCTTGTGAAAGCCGACATACATAACGTTTACAAGTTGAAAGATGAATTCCAGAAGCCAAGGTTGGCAGGAGACACGATCTGGCTGGCAAATCCCGAGCGTTACAATGGCAAAGGGTTTCAGATCGTAGCGCTGGTCATTCCTGCACGGGCGCTGGTGATGGTGGGAGGAGATGACTACAGGCGAATTGCCAGTGGCGGAAAAGCAAGAGGGACCTGGTCGTTCTATCTGTACCCCGAGAGCGAAAATGCCACCTGGCTGATTGCACGATCTGCCGGCGACACGGTCGCGGGCGATCGGATACTTCGGTACATGGCCTATGAGGTTCCGCATTTTATCATGGAAAAGAGGACGCTGGTCACCATCAAACGGCTTGTTGAGGAACCTCGGCAGCATAAAGGTGTCTAAAAGAAGGAGAATCCGGAAACGGTCGCTTTATAAAATTCCCATTGGCTAAACTTTCGTCGATGACAAAAAGAATCAAGGTCCTGACATTTGGTTGGGAGTTTCCACCTCACATTACAGGAGGGTTGGGTACGGCCTGCTATGGTCTGACGAAGTCGTTGATGAAACAGGGAACGGATATTCTTTTTGTAGTGCCGAAAGCGTATGGCGATGAAGAGATCGGCGTCATTGATGCAAGCGAGGTGGTAATGCGGGGCGAGCACGCTTCCCCGGAGAGAACTCCCCTCCGCCTCGCCACTTCCCGCGCTGAAATGCGCGTCATTGCGGTACCTTCCGCGATCAAGCCTTACACCTCCGCCGCTCCCCCGGCGCAGGCGGTGGAAGAGTGGAATTATGTAATAGAGCGATCGGCACCAACTCCTGGCAGTCCCCTTGTCGAAAAGGTTGTCGGGAGAAAGTACAAGTTCTCCGGCAGCTATGGCCCGTCGCTGCTCCAGGAAGTCCTTCGCTATGGAGAGGTGGCAAGTGCGATTGCTGCCGGCGAACAGTTCGATGTCATCCACGCGCACGATTGGCTCACGTATCCTGCCGGGGTTGCGGCGAAGAAAGTGACGCGCAAGCCCCTCATTGTACATGTACACGCCACCGAGTACGACCGGGCCAGCGAGCGGAATGCGGATCCGCGCGTGTTGGCCATCGAGAAGGAAGGGATGCAAAGAGCCGACAAAGTGATAGCGGTAAGTGAGTGGACGAAAAATATCCTCGTGTTAAAATATGGAATAAAAAGAGAAAAAATCTCCGTGGTACACAACGGGATCATATTAAAAAGGAAGAAGGCGACGGCAGGCGGCGCCCCGAGGCTCGCAAAATATATGGTAACGTTTCTGGGAAGGGTTACCTATCAGAAGGGACCGCAGTTTTTTGTAGAGGCCGCGCGGAAAGTGTTGGAGAAATTTCCGCATACCCACTTCGTTGTCGGGGGAGCCGGCGATTTGCTGCCGCAAATCATGGAACGGGTGGCAGCGCTCAGGCTTTCGTCAAAGTTTCATTATACCGGGTTCCTGAAAGGTGCACAGGTGGACCAGGTCTGGTCTGTCACCGACGTCTACGTAATGCCTTCCGTTTCCGAACCCTTCGGCATCGCGCCGCTCGAAGCCATCCGGGCGGGAGTGCCGGTGATCCTGTCAAAACAATCCGGGGTTTCGGAAGTGATGCCCCACGCCATCAAGGCTGACTTCTGGGATACCGACGCGCTGGCTGCGGCAATTTGCAGCGTACTGCAACACAAGGCCCTGGCAAAAGTTCTGAAGGCGAACGCCGCCGAGTCGCTGAAGAAGATTACCTGGGACACGGCTGCCCGTAAACTCAATAAACTATACCATGAGGTCCACGCAAGAACGAAATGAGTCCAGCTCCCTGAGTTTTTATTTTCAGGTGCATCAACCCAGGCGGATCAGGCATCTCGGATTTTTCGACATCGGGAAAGAGCTCTCCTATTTTGACGATGAGCTCAACGGCAGGATTATGCGCCATGTTGCGAAAAATTGTTATGAACCCGCCAACCAGATGTTTCTCCGGCTTATTAAAAAATTTCCGCAGACGCGGCTCACGTTTTCCCTGTCGGGCGTGGCGCTGGAAGAATTGAAGCAATACGCGCCTGCTGTGGTTGAAAGCTTCCGCGCGCTTGCCGCCACAGGCTGCGTGGAATTCCTGGGTGAGACCTACTACCATTCGCTTGCGGGCCTGTATGACAGCCAGGAGTTTGTCAGACAAGTGGAACTGCATCGACAGGCCATGAAAGACACGCTTGGCGTAAATCCCATCGTTTTCAGAAACACCGAGCTGATTTATTCAGATGAGATCGGGTGGCTGGTCAGGAACCTGGGGTTCGCGGGAATCTACGCCGACGGGGTGGAGAAGATCCTGGGTCGGCGCAGTGCCGATCACGTATACCGGCACGCGGATGACGACGACCTGAGACTGTTCCTCCGGAATTATTCGCTGAGCGACGATATCGCCTTTCGCTTTTCGGATCGCGGCTGGAAGGAGTGGCCCCTGACACCGGAGAAATTTACCGGATGGCTTGAAAAAAATCCTTCGGCCGATCGCCTGATCAATTTGGGCCTCGACTATGAAACCTTCGGGGAACATCAAAAGGCGGCGACCGGAATCTTCACCTTCATGAAGAAAGTTGTTGCGTCGGTTGCCAGGAGTAGACGACTGAGAATGGTGACTCCTTCGGAAGCGATGCAAGTATTGCCTGCAACAGACAAGCTGTCTGTCCCGGTCCCTGTCTCGTGGGCCGATAAAGAGCGGGATCTTTCTGCCTGGCTGGGCAACGACCTGCAGCGGGACGCCTTTGACACGATGCGATCCCTGGTAACCAAGGCGACCGAGAATGGAGACAGTCAAGCGCTCCACTCCCTCTGTTATCTTCAGACAAGCGATCATTTTTATTACATGTCAACGAAGCACGGCGATGACGGAAGGATTCATAATTATTTCAGTCCATACCGCTCGCCCTACGTAGCATTTATACACTATATGAACGTGCTCACCGACATTAGCCTGAGGCTTAAGAAAAGAAGAAAAGTCGAGATCATGCGGAAACGTGAGGTATTGAAGCGCGCCTCTCTGCGGGAAGCGATAACCCAATAGTCGTGAAGGTTGATATTCACCGGAATCCACCTACTTTTGTATTCATTTAATGTGAAGGGCATGGTAGTGATCGTATCAGGTTTGCCAGGTACCGGAAAGAGTTATTTTGCCGTGCGGCTGTCGCAGCGTCTTGGAGCAGAATACATCAGCAGCGACAGGACGAGGAAAGCAATGGACGCAATGGGCAAATATGCCTTCGAGGATAAGCTGAATGTGTACGAGGAGATGGCGAAAACCGCAGGCGGCTATTTGCGCAAGGGAAAAACAGTTGTTGTCGACGCCACCTTCTACCGCCAGGAAATGCGTCAGATCTTTCGCACGCTGGCGACACTGCTTCATCAACCGATGTGTTATCTTGAAATTACCGCTCCCGAGGAGCTGGTTAAAGAACGGTTACGTGCGCCAAGAACGGATAGCGAAGCCGATTTTGCGGTGTATCGGCAGCTGAAACCACAATATGAGACCTTACCGGAGGATCACCTTGTGCTGCAATCGGCGAATGACAACATTGAACGCATGCTGAGCAAGGCGGTGGAGTATATCAAGCGGGTGAATGAACGGGTCGGAAGTTAGTGCCCTTGCCGGCGAGGGAAGATTCGCAGGGAAACTGCTGCACGGCGCCATAGAGGAAACGCACATATCCTGGGTCATACTTAGCGACCGGTTCGCTTTCAAAATCAAAAAACCATTGCGGCTTTCCTTCCTGGATTTTTCCACATTGCCCAAGAGAAAGAGGTATTGCGAAAAAGAGGTGGAGCTAAACAGCAGATTTTCCGACATCTATCTGGACGTCGTGCCGGTCAGGAATGAGCGGCACATGTGGACGATCGGGCGCGGCCGCGGTAAAATCCGGGATTATGCGGTGAGAATGAAGCGCATGGATTCGGGCAAACGGATGGATGTCCTGCTGCGCAATGGAAAAGTTACACCGGCGCATATTGTTGCCCTGTCAAAATCCATCGCCGCCTTTCACACAAGGGCGAAGATCATTCAGCGGGATACCGGGCTGTCGTTCTTGAGGACAGCCTTCAAGGACATCCGCGTCATACGGCCATTTGTTTCCAGGGCTTTTTCACACCGGTTTGACGCCGTTCTCAGAAAAGCCCCATCGTGGAGCGATTCTTTTTTGCGCCAGCATTCCGCGCGGTTGAAGGAGCGTGTGGCGCTGGGCTACAAGCGCGATCTGCATGGCGACCTTCACAGCGGCAATATTTTTCTTGGCAGGAAGCCGGTATTATTTGACTGCATAGAATTCAACAGGCACATTGACGTGATTGACGAAATCGCTTTTTTTTGTATGGACCTGGAGGCGCACGGATTTAAGAAATTTTCCAGAATCTTTTTAGAGGCTTACTCGGGGTTCTTGCCGCCCGTTCTCACGCCTGATGACGAGGAGATCTTCAACTACTTCAGGTGCTATCGCGCGAATGTCCGGGCCAAGGTTCATGCCCTCTCCGCGATGCAGGAAAGTGACCGGCGGCAGTACCGTAAGCATCTGAATGCCGTGCGCACATACCTGATCCTGATGGAAGAATATATGAGTGGTGAGTGACCGCAGTAAAAAAATATGGCGGAAATCGCTTCCGCCATGTATTAACCGGAGTGTGTTGTCCGATTAAGCCGTGAATACTTTTTTAAGGTTCTGCGGCTTTCTTGCTTATTTTACCGCAATTGTGTGGACAGCTTTCGTCGGAGTCTCTTTCTGTTTTGGAACCGTAACGGTCAGGATGCCATTTTCATACTTGGCATCAATGGCACCTTCCTTGATATTCTCAGGAAGCGCGAAAGAACGAGAGAAGGAATTGTAGGAGTACTCCTTCCTGAAATAGCCATTGCCTTTTTCTGACTCTTCTTTCTTTTCTTCTTTTTCGGCGCTGATGCACAGAGTATTGTTGTCGATTTCCAACTTGAAATCCTTGCGTTCCAAACCCGGAGCGGCAACTTCCAGAATAAATTCTTTCGGAGTTTCCCTATAGTTGACCGACGGAACGTTCACCCCCAGTCTTGAACCTAAAAGACTAGGTTCCCAATCAAAGAATTCACGGTCTATCAGTGAATCCGGACGCAGCCAGTCTGTGAATAACCTCGACAAACGGGTAGCAGGTGTTAACGATGTGTTCATAATTCTCTTTATTTGATTTGCTGCAAGGTATCTCGTGCGACGAAAATGTCTAATGATTGCCATCATGATGCAGAAAGATTTCCGTTACCGGAACCGGATTTGTGAGGGTCGCCCGCCGCTTTTAATGAGCCGCATGAAAATCCTGATTTTGTATGATGAATGTCATCCCTGGAAAATATGAATTGCCGTACGTTAGCGGCAGCAAGAGTTTATTGGCAGTCTCTAAAAGTTAGGAATTATGAAAACCGGAAAAGCATTACTGGCAGTTGTGGTAGCCCTCCTCTCGGGAACTCTTTTGGGCCTGGTCCTCTCACCTGGGAAACGAGCAAATGGCCGAGATAAAAAAGCAAAGAAGCTGCAGGCTCTGGCAGCGGAGCTTAACAGAAGGATCGACCAGAAGTTTTCTGAGCTGCGGTCCAAAGTGAACATCCCGGGTGAAAAGCATTCGGAAGATTCGAACTGGCGCAGAAAGACGGAAAGCGTGCATTGAGGAGGTTTTGCGCGGATGCGTGAATTGTATTTGGCTGAAAATTTAATATACATTTATGAAATCGAACATGGGATCTGTCGACAGGATCATCAGAGTCCTGATCGCCGTCGCTGTGGCGGTGGCTTACTTTAATGGCCTCATCACTGGAACATTCGGAGTTGTGGCGATGATCATCGCAATTGTGTTCGTCATCACCGCCCTTCTTGGCTTTTGTCCGTTGTACCTGCCGTTCGGCATTTCGACCAAGCCTCACAAGAAGACAGCCGCTTAACGCTCTGTAACCTGGGTCACGGTGACGTGCGGGTCAGGTTCATACCTTTGTACCGGAAGTCCGATAAATATTTCCGGAAAAAGGATGAGTATGATCTTCAGGTACAGATTTGTTATTCTCGGCGCCATATTCGGCGCTGTGGGAGGTTATTTATATTATTTTTTCGTCGGCTGCAATACGGGATCCTGCGCGATAACCTCCGATCCGGTTAACAGTACTTTATATGGAGCAGTGATCGGGGGACTGTTCGTCAATATGTTTCGCGCTGAAAGCGCAACAGGGGGCGAAGCCGGCAAGAAGGGAAATGGGAAAGCCTGACTTCTCTTTTCAAAGTCTCGCATCCTGCATCCGGAACCTGGAATCTCCCATCCATATATCCGTATCTCCATATCTCCGTATCCCCGTATATCCGTATCCCCGTATATCCGTATATCCGTATATCCATATATCCATATCATGCTTGATTTCATAAAAAAGATTTTAGGAATTGGTCCGCCGACCGACTATCGCCAGCTGTTGAAAGAGGGTGGAAAGATCGTCGATGTGAGGACAACGCAGGAATTTTCAGCGGGACACATCAAGGGGAGTATCAACATTCCTCTTCACCAGCTGTCTTCCGGTATTCCCCGCCTTGATAGGAAGAAAGCTGTGATCCTGTGCTGCGCATCGGGTCGCCGCAGTGGAGCCGCCAGAAAGATTTTGTTCGCGAAGGGCTATGAGCGCGTGTATAACGGAGGAAACTGGTTGCGTCTCCGCGACCAAATTCGCTGACCCTCAGCTTCTTCACTCAAGGACTCTTCGGCTTGCTGATTTCTCCCGGGATGGATTAAGCAAAATACTGATTAATATCACCTGTATTGCTGATAACGATCATATCAGACGAAAAAGCTTTCTTATACTTTTACACCGGTATGCAGAGCATGTGGTTAGAAGACCGGCAACGGTAAATTGCCGGTCAACGGGCGGAGGTTTCTACCTCCGCCCTATTCCTATTTCTATCTTGTCGGTCGCAGGCTCAGGAGGGCTGAATCCATTGTGAATCCTTCTAGTATGAAAAAAAATCTTGAAACGGCAGACACGGTGGTCAAGCTGGTACTGGCGGTCAGTGTGATCCTCCTTTACCTTGCCGGGTTCATCGCCGGCCCTTTCGCTTTGTTTCTCCTTCTCCTCTCTTTCTTCATTCTTCTCTTTTATCTCACCCGCTATTTTCTTAAGCGGTCGGTTTCCCACAGAAAGGGATAGGATCCTCGCGGTTGGGTGGCGGAATGACATTTGTTGCAACATCGCATAACGACGGCTATGGTTCAGAGAAACGGTGTAGCCGTAT
>DASVOT010000434.1:0-4040 GCA_036383235.1 Chryseosolibacter sp. | reverse complement strand
TAGAGGCGAGAGCAGCCAAGATACTGACTTCGTGCTCCTTTGTGTCTTCGTGTCTTCGTGGCAAAAAAAGGTATGGGGTCTAGGCTATAAAGGTATAAAGGCGGTAGCAGCCAGGTTACTTCGTGCTCCTTTGTGCCTTAGTGTCTTTGTGGCAAAAACCTTCGAGTGTTCATAAAAAAAAATGCCGTCGTTCATGACAGCATTTCTATGGCACGTAAAGAGTCGTTATCAGCTTCCGCCTTTCAGTTTATCCATCTCTTTCTCAAACGTCTCCTTGAACTTCTCATAATCGTAGTCGATCTTCAGACGCTCGTCCTTGGAGATGCGCTCATTGTATTTCGCTACCAGCTCGTCGGCCGACAGCTCAATGGCCACATACGTCTTGTAGGTGCCCTGCTGCGTCTTCATCAGCTTTTCGCACAACGTGCGGATACCGGAAAGCGTCTGGTCAACAACCTCGCGGTTCAGGGTCTCGAAACGCTCCTCGACTTCTTCGCGGTTGTTCATCTCGCGCGAATTCACGTAGTTATCCGTAACCGTTTTGACCGTGGTCTGAATTGCCTGGGCCAGCTCGTTGCGGGCATTCGTCAATGCCTTCTTCTTGGAAGTGACCTGGTCCTGGCTCTCACCAATGGAATTGGCCCGGAAGAATTTGTTGGTGGTGAAGTAATCAGGTCCCGAACAGGGAACCATCACTTCGGTCTCGCCTTTCGGGGGAGATTTCTCCTTGCTTTTACAACCGATGATCATCACCGCTGCAAGAGCAACTAGCATAAGGGAACTCGTTAACTTTTTCATACTTTATTGGGATTCGTCAGTTTAATGGATTTATTGAGGTTTTTTAGAAGACGGTTTTTTCACTTTCGATCATATATCAATTTAAATACCAGATTCTTAAACTTCGAAAAACATGCGTTTGGGATGTAAATAAAGCCTTTTTTCACTTCACTCCACCACAGCATCCCTTTCCGCGAATCAATCCACCCGGCCCGCGCTCACTTACTGCAGTACCGTATTCAATATCTCCGCAAGCCGCTCCCGCTCCAGCGACTCCAACGCCTTATTGTAGGCGTCGACGCTGGACTTGTCGTAATCAAGTCCGTAGCCTTTCACGCGATCGAGCGTGGTGGCGTAAATCTCCTTTCCCTCTTTCACAGCCGTCACCTTGATCACCCCGGTGAGATAGGTGATATAAATGCTTCCTGAGATGGATCCCTTCTCGGAATCCGCACGCACATCGAACCAGAGATCGGCGGCGCCTTTATTATCGGTGAATTCAAACCCGTTGCTGGCCAGCAGATTTTTCAGCTTGTTGCTGATCTGTTCACTGGACTTCGCGAACCCCAGGCTCCTTTCTTCGGAGGTGAGAAAAACCACGGGCCGCTGCACCTTCAACAGCACCGCCGTGCCGGGCACGTTCAATGTCCTGGCGATCAACGCATACACGGGTGAATTGCCCGTCCCGCTCAGCGCATCGATATTAACTTTTACTCCCACACGCTGCTCGACGTCGGTAGACCGGATGCGGTTGATGAGTATCCGGGCCTCGCCGTTCTCATTTGTTTTGTAGTCGGGGAAGATCTCTCCCCCACCCTTTTCGAACGCAGCCGTCAGGGGAACACCCTGGGCCGGGGCGCCGTCCTCGTAAAATGTTTTTGCGATCACGTCGATCGGCGATTGCGCCAGCCGGCGGTTGACCAGGATGCTCGCCGGCTCGACACGGACGGTCATCCTGTTCAGCAGGTTTTGAACAGAGGCGTAGATCTCGTTCCCGAGCAGCACCTCGCGGTCGCCAACGGTAACCCTGATGGCCTCACCCAGGTATTTCTCAAGACTCCTGAATGCCTGGAAATAATACCCGATAGCCTGCAACCGGTCGCCCGCGCGCTCGGACTCCAGGCCCTTGGCGTAATAGTCCTTCGCCAAGGTAGTGGCGTCTCGTTTTTTCTCCTCCTTGATCTGTAAATACCGGGAGATGGAAAGCTGGTAGTACACCCAGTAGTTCGTTCCATCCTCCCAGGCGTCGACCAGGTCAAAATCCTCCAGCTCGTCCGCCGCGGTCGTCTTGATGATCTGTTCGTATTCCTCGCGCACCTTCAGGTCGGTTTCAAAAAAACTCAACACCGACGAGCTCGCGATATTCACCTTGATCTGCGACGCCAGGTCTTCAAGCGCGCTCTTCTTGGCTGCCTGGATATAGTTGTTCGTGCCATCCTTCAGGCTGTGTCCGATACCCGTATAATAACCCTCGCGGTAAGGTTGATCCTTCAGCCACGATGGCTTCAGCGCGTCAGCGTCGGGCGATTGAAGCCGTGCGCTGCAGGCGGAAACCAGGCATAAGAGCGGAATGAGGCGCTTCACAAGGTAAATTTTGGGGTATCCTATCGACCTTATATCCAGATCTATGCCAAATTACGAACAATTTCGGCAGCATCGATCGCTGCCCCGGGGTGCTTGTATTAAAATTCGTGCTTTTCAACAAAAGATCTGTCACCACGATATATTTCAGACCGGGTATGGCAGCGACGCGGTTCCCCCCTCCGCATCCCTGACCCCGGTTTCAGCCCCTATCACCAAATTGTTTTTGACTTCCTGAAGAACAAAGAACGGTTCATCAACCCCATCCACTAAACCGCCTCCAACCTTAATCTTAAATCTTGAATTTGAATCTTGGGCTTCGACAGGCTCAGCCACCGAATCTTGAATTTTGAATCTTAAATCCTCCGCGTCCCCCCGTACAACTCATACTCGAGCAGTCTGCAATCAAGCTTCGCCGTGTAAAATTCGATCCGCCTGCTCGCTTTCAGTCCGATCTTTTTCGCCAGGTCGAGGTTGCCCGTAAAAATGTAGCCGGTGTACCCCTGGCATTTCTTCTTCATGAAGTCGCCGATCCGCTCGTACGTTGTCTCGAGCTGACTGACTTCACCCAGACGCTCGCCGTATTCGGGATTGAAGTAAACAACGCCCGGCGGTGGAGGAATCTCTGTTTCTTCAAAATCACAAACGGCGAACCGGATGTATTTCTCCACTCCGGCGAGGCCGGCATTCACCTTCGAGATGCCGATCGCGTCCTCGCTTATATCTGTGGCGATGACCTGCAGCCCGGGCGCTTCCCGGATCTGATCTTCAAGTTGCCGGTATTCGCGCGCATACACGCCTTCGTCAAACCCTTTCACGTGCATGAACGAGTAGTTGGTCCGGAACAATCCGGGCCTTCGGTTGGTCGCCATGAGGATGGCCTCGATGGCGATGGTTGCAGAGCCGCACATCGGATTGACAAACGGCGACATCCGATCCCACTTCGTCGCCATGATGGTTGCAGCCGCGAGGCCTTCCAGCATCGGAGCCTTGCCGGGAATCTTGCGGTAACCATGCTTTGAAAGTGTCTCACCCGAGGTGTCGAGGAAGACCTCGGCGCGGTTCTCTTTCCAGAATAAGTGTATGACGGCTTTGTCCATTGCCGGTCCGCTGTCCGGCCTCCTGTTGATCTTTTCCCGCATGGCGTCGGCGATGGCATCTTTCACCTTCACATTGACGAACATCGAGTTGTTCACGGTGGGATGATCCACCTGGTTTGTAACCGTGAAATACCCGTCGGCATGCAGCAGTTCCTCCCATGGAAATTTCCTCACGTGCCGGTAGACATCTTCCGGGCTATTTGCCGTAAATACTTTGAGTGAGTAAAGCACCTGGCTGGCGCACCGCAGGTTTAGGTTCAGCCTGATGCAATCGTCCACCGTCGCCGTCAATTCCACGCCTGTGGCGAAAGTCCTCTCTACCGGGAAGCCCGCTTCTTTTACCTCCCGTTCAAGGTATGGCGCCAACCGCTTGCTGCACGTGATGATAACCCTCGCTTTCTTTTTGAATATGTCCACCCGCAAAATGTTTATTTCACAACTTGGTTTTGCCCGCAGCGGCCAGAGAAATAGAAGGGCTCAGGAGACATACGCGATCTCCTTGATCCCAAAAGCCCGGACGCCGTGCTCTGTGGCGACGCGCAGCTTCCCCCATTCATCCAGGTCTTGTATCACGCCTTCAAA
>DASVOT010000433.1:0-3547 GCA_036383235.1 Chryseosolibacter sp. | reverse complement strand
GTCTGCGTATCATTGTCCTTTATGCCGCGCTTTGTGAAGTCGATGGGAAGACTCTCGTCCCACAGTCCTTCAAAGTTCGGGGTCCGGCCGATGGCCACCAGCGCCTTTTCCACATTGAACTTCGCTTTCGTTCCATCATTGTATTCGAGCTCATATTCCACCCGGCCATTCCTGATCTCCATGTTAACGAGCCTCGAGTTCCGGTGAACGAGGATGCCGTTGTTCTCCATATTGCGCTCGACTACCTTTACGACATCTTCGTCTTCGAAAGGCAGAATGCGGTCGCCTTTGTCGATGAGGTTCACTTTCGTTTTGCCGAAAGCGGAGAAAATCGTGGCAAACTCGCATCCGATCACACCCGCCCCTACAATGACCATGCTTTCGGGAAAATCTTCCATGTTCTCAATCCCGTCGCTGGTCATCACCACTTTTTCGTCTATGGGCAGCTCAGGCAGGTAGCGGGGTCTGCTCCCCGTGGCCAGAATAATATAGTCGGCCCAGACAACTTCTTTTCCGTATGGTGTGGCCACCTCCACTTTGTTCCGGCTGACAACCCTGGCCGTTCCCTTCATAAACTTCAGCAGGTGTGCATGTCGCGAATCCTGCATCTGCAGCATGTGGTCTTCCAGCATGCCTTTCCTCTCCGCTACCGCATTCCGCACCTCGCGCTGAATTTCCCGGTAGTTTACGTCCGGCACATCGATGTTGAATTTCTTGAGGTTCTTGCGGAAAGAGGCCACTTCCCTGGAAAGCTCCCACCACGTTTTTGAAGAAAGGGCTCCATTGGAGACGCCGGCGCCTCCTACCCCGTCTTTTTCAATGAGCAAAGTCCTTTTTTTAAAGTCGAGCGCGCGCATGGCGGCAGCGTAACCGGAGGGGCCGGCTCCAATCACGACCAGATCGTACTTTTCCATAAATTCGCCAAAAAATAGGGGTTCTAGTTACTAGTTACGATTTTTTACCGCCGTTTTCAATACCCTGAGGCGTATTTTCTGCCGGTGGATCACCCTGGCGCAACCGCAACGAAGGCAAATCGATTTTCACGCTAATCACTGCAGAGAGCGCCTTTTTTCCGGCGCTTTGCTAGATTTGATCCGGAACCGGTATGGCTTTAAGTCATCCCGCCTGAAACCCACACCCGGATAAATGGAACAAATCCTCGAACTGGATAAAAAAGTATTTCTTGCCCTCAACGGCTACCACAACCCCTGGCTCGACCAGCTCATCTCCTTTCTGAGCAGCACCTCCGCCTGGATCCCCCTTTACCTTTTCCTCCTCTACCTGATCATCAGGAATTTCAGGAAGGATACCTGGCTGGTCCTCGTCGCCGTCACCCTCACCATCCTGCTCGCCGACCAGATCACCAGCACGATCATGAAACCGTTCTTTGAAAGGCTAAGACCTTCGCACGAGCCCGGCCTGGAAGGCCTCGTCCACATTGTCAACCACTATAAAGGGAAAAAATACGGGTTTGCTTCCAGCCATGCGGCGAACACATTTGGAATTGCCACGCTCATGTGGCTCCTGTTGAAAAATTGCCGGCCGTGGATCGCGTTGCTCTTTCTCTGGGCCCTCCTGGTCGGATACACGCGCGTTTACCTGGGCGTGCACTATCCCGGAGACGTGCTGGCGGGGGAACTGGTGGGATTGCTCTGCGCGCTGGCGGTTTACTTCCTCTTCACCTTCGTGAAGAACCTCCTCGACAAGCGAAAAGCCCTAGCTTCCGGGGGTTAAAAGCTTCTTCACATACTTGCCGATGATATCAAACTCCAGGTTGACACTATCTCCCAGGTGAAGCTGATGAAAATTCGTGTGCTGAAAAGTATAAGGGATGATGGCCACCGTGAAAGAGTTTGCCCTTGAATTAAAACAGGTCAGGCTCACTCCGTTGACGGCGATGGATCCTTTTTCCACGGTGACATTTCCATAGGAGGGATCGTATTCAATGTCAAACAGCCAGCTTCCTCCCACGCCTTTGATCGACTGAACGATGCCCGTCTGGTCAACATGACCCTGAACAATGTGTCCGTCGAATCTTCCGTTGTTCAGCATGCATCGCTCGAGGTTCACCTCCGAATGGAGTGACAGTTTTCCCAGCGCCGACTTATCCAGGGTCTCCCGTATTGCTGTCACCCAGTGACCTTCATTTTCAATGGCGGTGACGGTGAGGCAGACGCCGCTATGAGACACGCTCTGGTCCACTTTCAACTCCGGAGCAAGGGAGCTTTTGACGAAAAAACTCGTATTCGTTCCCTCCCTTCTTATTTTTTCAATCGACCCTATTGTCTCGATGATTCCCGTAAACATGGCCTTAAAATAGGGTTTATACCCAACATAATGAAAAACTTTGGTTTATATTATAAACTAGTTTATATTTGAAGGTATCAATCGCAACCCTAAAATTCACCTTATGAAACAGGAGTCCGGGGAATTAACAGCGGCGCAGAGCCTTGATATCATTGCTGCCATGATCCGGGAGGCAAAGAGCAACATCAGGAGCAACTATTTCTTTTTCCTTTTTTGGGGATGGGTGGTAGCACTAGCCAATCTCGGAGTTTTCGTTTTGCAGAAGCTTGCCGTTGAGCAGCCATACCTGGTATGGGCGATCACCATCCCGGCGTGGATATACACACTGGCTCGGATGGTCAGAGGCAGAAAAACCCAGCGCGCGACCACTCACTTCGACCGGATCAGCCGGTGGCTTTGGATGACCTTCGGAGTGGTCATATTCACGTTAGTTTTTTTCGGCTTCAAAATAAACTACCAGTTAAACGCCGTCCTTCTGGTTGTCGCCGCCATTCCCACGGTGGTATCGGGAGTGATCCTGAAATTTCGGCCACTGGTGGCCGGTGGCGCAGTCTTTTGGGTTTGCGGGGTTGTGAACTTTCTCATTCCCATGGAAGCGCAATCGTTGATCGGGGCGATAGCCATCGTATGCGGCTACCTCATCCCGGGCTATAAACTGAAAAGCAAGGAGGGCTGATGTTCAAAGATCTGGATCCTCTGCTTCATTCACAATTGAGGTTGGCAGTCATGTCGCTGTTGATGAGCCTGGAGTCAGCCGAGTTCACGTTCCTCAAGGAAAAGACCAACAGCACCGCGGGGAACTTAAGCGTTCAGCTCGACAAACTATCTTCGGCCGGATATATCAAAATCGACAAGTCTTTCAAAGGGAAAAAACCGGTGACTACCTGCCGGATGACGAAACAGGGAATTGCCGCTTTTGAAAATTACGTCAACGCCTTAAAAAATTATATCGGTGACCGGTGAGTGAACGCGGCCGCACGTGGGCAGGCGGAATGCGAAGGCGGTGCCCGGTCTTAGAATATGTTCCAAAAAAGCATTCATCATACCTTTATCAAAACGCAAGCTCATGAAGACGTTTTTACTCATCCTTGTCGCCGCCGGCGTAACGCATGCGCTATCCGCACAAGGTCAGGAAGTACCCGCGAAAGAAAAAATGAAAGCCTTCGCAGCCTGGGTGGGCCGCTGGCAGGGAGAAGGTTCTATCCAAGTGGGCCCCGGTGAGCGAAAACACTCCAGGGTC
>DASVOT010000432.1:0-6726 GCA_036383235.1 Chryseosolibacter sp. | reverse complement strand
TAACGAAATTCCCGAACGGAATGGAGTATGCCCGGCAGACCGATATCGGCAAGGCGGCATGCACCGGCGACTGGTTGTTCTATATTCAAAGCGACGAAGTCGTGCACGAAAAATACCTGCCGGAAATCAAACAGCGATGCGCCGATCATATGCACAACGTGGAAGTGGAGGGATTTCTTTTCCGGTATCTTCACTTCTGGGGTGATTACGACCACGTCGTTGTTTCACACGCGCTGTATCCGCGGGAGATCCGGATCATTCGCAACGATCAGGAGATTCATTCCTGGCGGGATGCGCAATCGTTCCGCAGGATCCCCGGTTTTGATAACGTGAGCTACTATCAAAGATCCGGAACTCGAAAGTTGAATGTCATCGCGCTTGACGCCTGTGTTTATCATTATGGTTTCGTGCGCCCGCCGCGCCTCATGCAAAAGAAAAGAAAAAATCACAATACGAACTACCGGGGGCAGGAATCGACCACGCGATTGTTCGGGCAGGCCGGATCAGATTTTGACTATGGAGACCTGAGCAAGCTCACCCTTTTTGAAGGAACCCATCCCGCCGTCATGAAGGGCTTTATCAGGAATTTTAGCTGGAGAGACCAACTTCATTACACCGCCGTTAAAGGCGCGGCGAAAAACAAGCACGAGAAACTGAAATATCGCGTGCTTACTTTTTTTGAGCAAAACGTGTTTGGCGGAAGACAGCTTTTTGGTTTTAAGAATTATAAAGTCTTAAAAAAACTGAAGAGCGGCTATGCACGTGAGAAGCGTTCGCTTACGGCCTTGTCTTGATACCCATCCTGCCTGACATCGCCGCTTGTTGACCGCCTGGCCCAGTCTGAACTAAGTGGGATTGATTTCGGGCCAGCTTTTCAGATGCTGATAGACTTTGTGGATTGGGAAGCCCATGACATTAAAATACGAACCCTGAATTTCCCTGATTATCGCAATACCGCCTTCTGAACCTGCAGGGGTTATGGTTCGCCGGATCAGGCTTTCCTTTTCGATGGATCTCAGAAATTCCAGCTCTTCCCGCGAACAGGGATTCATACCCCGCGGCAGGCAATCCTGGGCGCCGTACGAGCCGGCCTTGTCATAAGGTTTGAATTGATCAATGTATGATTCAATCTCCGTCCGCGAGAGCTTTTCAAAAGTGACGTTAGTGGTCTCGTCGAAGTTCTCTTCCCGCTCCCTGGAAAGGATGCTGACCCCGGTCATGACCCGGTGCGTTCTTCCCGACAATGAGGAAAGCATCTGAATCGCGTGCTCGCGGTTCTCAGGTTTGTTGAGTACCTGCCCGTCCAGTATCACCACCGTATCGGCCGCGACGATAATCTGCTCGCGCATCTTCGGCCGAAAGTATTCTGCCTTGACAGCGGCGAGGTACCGGGCTACCTGGTCGACGGGCAGGGCGTCGGGAAACGCTTCCTCCACTTCAGGCTTCTCAACGGTAAACTCGAATCCCACTTCCTTCATCAGGTGCTGCCTGCGGGGAGAACTGGATGCGAGTATGAGCGGGCGGTCAAGTCTCATTGTAAAATGGCGAATAAACGGGTTCCCGGAACTCGTCGTCGTTGATAGAAGTAAAAACGAAGCCGGTGATAACCTTGGGATAAAAGTACGTTGACTTTTGCGGCATCGTATATCCGCTTCGGCAAATGGCCTTCACTTCTTCAATCGTCACTTCATTCGTAATGATGGCCATCTGTGCTTCTCCCTGCAGCACCTTTTTCAGACAATCGGAATAGCTGCGGTTGAATTCGAGGTTTTCCGACCAGCGCTGGCGCTTGCCGGGAATGCCGAGTATTTTTTCGATGATGAAATAATGCATTACCGTCAGATCCAGTTTTTTAACCAGCTCCGGAAACGGCCATTTCAGCTTTTCAAACGACTCAGGTTTCAGGCGCACTTTAAAGGCGTTCTCTTTCATCAGGATGCCAAACGCCCATTGTTTACCGGCGATGATCTCATTCAACGTATCCCCCTCAGCCAGGTGCCGGATGGTAAAATCCTCTTTCAGTTTTTCCATGATCAGGCTCTCATTGAACCCGGGAATATTCTTTACAAGGCGGTGTGTCGGCAAAATCTTCAGGTCATCCGATTCCGTGTTGGTGAGATACATCAGGTGATAATTGAAACCTCTTCGTGTCTCGCCAGGAAATTTTTTCAGCATGTTGTTTTTGTGGATAAGCGATCCCTCATACCGGTGATGGCCGTCCGCAAGGATGACCGTCTTATCTTTCAAAACCTCCATAAACTCCCTGATCACGGCGGCGTCCTGGATGACGGCGAGCACATCCCGCGCCCCCTGATAATCTTCGGTTTCCAGCAGGGGATGGACCATCGCTTCATCCATATACTTCTCCAGCCGGAACCCGGGATCGGTATATAGCCCATGCGTTGGACTGCTGTGAAGTTCTGTTTTCGCCAGGAGCTCCACGCGGTCGTTTACCGCCTTCGGGATCGTATTCTCGTGTCGAAGGATTACCTTTTCATCCCAATCGTAAGCCCGGATATGACAGATAAACCCTTTCCTGCAATAGGTTTTCGTTTCACCGGCTATCTTGAAATGTTTATAGTAAACGTAAATTCCGGGGACACTATCCTGAACCAGGACGCGCTTTGATTTCCATCCGGCTAACGTAGCCGCCGCGCGGGATGCGGGATCGGGACCTTCAGGAACGGCAAGGTGAATGCTGTTGAACGGATGCTGATAAAGCTCCATCCGTTGCCGCTCTGTGACGACATCGAAAAGAGGTGAGGTCAGATCGTCGATGTCGTTGATAAGGTCAGGGTGATATCGCCAGGGGCGGATGGGTAAGATCTCAGCCATTAATCGAGGTTCAGGATTCGAAATTCAAGATTCAAGATTCAAAATTCAAAATTCGGTGGCTGAGCCTGTCGAAGCCCGGTGGCTGAGCCTGTCGAATCCCGGTGGCTGAGCCTGTCGAAGCCCAAAATTCAAGATTTGAGATTCAAGATTCAGGAACGGGTCTGGAGGTTTGATCATGGCTCGTCAACGGGTTTTGAATCTCTGGATTTAACGGTCGATCATCTGTTTTTCTTCCACTGACTGGCAGCCGGTTGTAGGCGGTTGACGGAGTCCGTTCGCGTGCTTTCTTTGAGGGACACGGCCAGTAAAGCGGCGATGAGCGCCTCGTCGGCGGGTACTGTTCGCGCCGGGTTTGACGGGTTGAAATGATTTTCAACGAAGTTGGTATCGAAATTACCTGAGCGAAACGCATCGTGCTTCATTACGAAATCGCAGAAACCAAGCGTCGTTTCGACACCCGTGATCTCGTATTCGGCTATGGCCCTGATCATTTTGCTGATGGCATCCTGACGGCTTTCTCCGTGGCAAACCAGTTTGGCGATCAGCGGGTCGTAATAGTAGGGAATATCCATTCCCTGTTCGAACCCATCGTCTACGCGCACGCCATGACCCTGCGGTCGTTTGTACGTTTTCAGATTTCCGATATCGGGAAGAAAATTATTCGATGGGTCTTCGGCGTACACCCGCGATTCAATAGCGTGTCCGTTTATTCTCAGGGCTTGCTGTGTGAAGGGAATGGGTTCTCCTGCGGCAATTTTGAATTGAAGCTTAACCAGGTCGAGCCCGGTAATGGCTTCTGTTACCGGATGCTCTACCTGCAGACGCGTGTTCATTTCAAGAAAATAGAAATCGAGGTTTTCATCGAGTATGAACTCCACGGTCCCCGCTCCGACATAGCCGCAGGCTTTTGCCACGTTGATGGCCGCTTGTCCCATTTCTTTTCTCTTTTCATCCGTGAGGATGGAGGAAGGTGCTTCTTCGATCACTTTCTGGTGCCTGCGCTGAATGGAGCACTCGCGTTCGAACACGTGAACCACGTTGCCGCGTGTATCGCCAAACACCTGGAACTCAATATGCCTGGGTTTGGTGATGTATTTTTCAATGAACACCGAGCCATCCCCAAAGGCGGAGGTGGCTTCGCTGACGGCCCGCTCCATCTGTTCCAGGAAGTCGGATTCTTTTTCGACGATCCGCATTCCTTTTCCTCCTCCTCCGGCGCTCGCCTTTATGAGCACGGGGTACCCGATGGTGAGGGCCACCTTCTTTGCTTTGGCGACGTCGGTGATGGGTTCAGATGTTCCGGGGACGAGCGGCACCCGGAATTTGGAAACCGCCGCTTTTGCTGCCAGCTTACTGCCCATCAGCTCGATCGCCTCCGGAGGCGGGCCAACAAATATGAGCCCCGCTTTCTGGCATTCTGCCGCGAATCCCGCGTGCTCCGACAGGAAACCGTAGCCTGGATGGATGGCGTCTGCACCCGTTCGCTTTGCTGCCGCAATGAGCTTGTCTGCGCGAAGATAGGACTCTGCCGAAGGGGGAGGGCCGATACATACCGCTTCATCGCTGTACCTGACGTGGAGCGCATTTCGGTCGGCCTCGCTGAAGACCGCCACGGTTTTAATGCCCAGCTCCCTCGCGCTGCGCATTACCCGGAGTGCGATCTCTCCGCGGTTGGCAACGAGTACTTTTTTTATGACGGTCATTGTCGATTAGCGCAGGTCTTAATGAGCAAACAGTTAAGTCACACAATGCGGTCGGCTGCTGTGCTCTCCGTTCAATTCAGCCTGGTCCGAACCACATTAAGTGAGCCTCCCAGGGCGGGCAATTTTACGAAATTATTCGTTTTGGCCTGAAACCTGTCTTAATTAAGCAGGAGTTTATTTTACGCCCAACTGATATTGCTTTTTTGATTATTTTTGCCGCAATATTTAAACTGAACAGAAGCATGGTTGATCTATTTGAAAAGCTGAGAATGGAGGCTGGCCCGCTGGCCAAGTACTCACACCTTCCGGATGATTATTTCTTTTTTCCCAAGCTGGAGGGCGACATTGGGCCTCGCATGCAATTTAACGGAAAAACTGTTCTTAACTGGAGTTTGAATAACTACCTGGGACTTGCCAACCACCCGGAAGTCCGCAAAGCGGATGCGGATGCGGCAGCGAAATACGGCCTGGCATCGCCCATGGGTGCGCGAATGATGTCGGGAAACTCACTGCAGCACCTTGAGCTCGAAAAGCAGCTTGCCGATTTCATAAAGAAGGAGGACGTCATGCTGCTCAATTACGGATACCAGGGGGTTTTTTCCATCATTGACGCGCTGGTAGACAGGAAAGATGTTATCGTGTACGATGCAGAGTCACACGCATGCATTATCGACGGCGTCCGTTTACACATGGGCAAACGCTTTGTGTATTCGCACAATGATATGGATAGCCTGGAGAAACAGCTGCAGCGGGCAACCAGGCTTGCCGACGAGACCGGCGGCGGTATCCTTGTCATCACTGAAGGCGTTTTCGGAATGTCGGGAATGCAGGGTGACCTGAAAGGGGTTGTCGCTTTAAAGAAGAAATATAACTTCAGGCTCTTTGTGGATGATGCCCATGGTTTCGGGACGATGGGTAAAACGGGAGCGGGAACAGGAGAGGAGCAGGGTGTGCAGGACCAGATCGATCTCTACTTCTCCACGTTCGCCAAATCGATGGCAAGTATCGGTGCCTTTGTCGGCGGCGATAAGCACATTCTGAAGTATTTGCGTTACTCTGTCCGCTCGCAGATCTACGCCAAATCGCTGCCCATGACCCTGGTGTTGGGTGGCTTGAAGCGCCTCGAATTATTGAAACGGCAGCCGGAGCTGAGAAGCAATCTCTGGAAGATCGTCAATGCCATTCAGAAAGGCCTCAGAGAGCGCGGGTTCATCATCGGAAATACTACCTCGCCGGTGACGCCTGTGTTGTTTAAAGGTGGTGTGGGCGAAGCTGCCAACATGTCGATGGACCTTCGCGAAAACTACAGCATTTTCTGTTCGGTCGTTATCTATCCCGTTGTGCCTAAGGATGTTATCATGTTCAGGATCATACCGACGGCCAGTCATACCCTTGCGGATGTAGAGGAGACCCTGAACGCGTTTTCAAGGCTGAAAGAGAAGCTTGACAGCGGCTTTTACAGGGAGGAAGCGCTGGTGTCTGTGACCAAGGGATTGTAAAAAAAAGCGTTTTTTGATGGATTTTAAAGGTTTTTAATTAATTTGGCATACCGAAACTAATTTTAAATCTTAACAATTAATAAAATGCAAAAATTTGAAGAGCTCAAAAGCCTCATTGCTTCATTGGAAGGTGATGCTGACAAGTTTTATAACAAGGGCAATAGCGCAGCAGGAACCCGAGTTAGAAAAGGAATGCAGGATCTTAAGAACCTGGCCCAAGCCATCCGTGCTGAAGTTCAGGAGATTAAGAACAAGGCCGCGTAAAAGCGCCTTCAATTTTGAGTTTGTCAAATGAGGGATAATTCTCAGAAATTATCCCTTATTTTTTTGTCCCTTTCCGATGGCGGATATCCTCTTATGCAGCGATTCTGACGCCGTGGCCAGCGGCAGCCTGACGGTGCCGGTACAAAGCTGCATGTCCTGCAAAAGCGCCTTCAGCCCCACAGGATTGCCTTCCTCGTACATCAGCGGGTTCATATCAAGGATCTTAAAAATCTCGCGGCTCGCTTTCTCATAGTTTCCGGCAAAAGCAAACTCCTTTATTTTTTTAAAAACAAGGGGCCAGGCATTCGCCAGCACCGAGATTACGCCTTTTGCGCCGATGGCGTACAATGCAACCGTCATGAGGTCGTCGCCTGAAATCAGGAGGAAATTTGCGGGCTTGTCACGGGCGATGCGCATGCATTGCT
>DASVOT010000431.1:0-5192 GCA_036383235.1 Chryseosolibacter sp. | reverse complement strand
ATCGAAAGAACGGAAACGATGATTTCACTGGAGGAAAGTCTGGACCGGAGCCTTAACCTCACCCTGTAATTCATTTCAATCGATTACGGCGTCGGCGAGTTAAAACCGTCAAAAAGAACCTTTAAATCCACTTTTTGTTCTAGATTTGTATGTTAATTAAAATTAGTCTAAATAGGCGTCATGAGTAAAGACAACCAGGTTTTAGAGGAGTTGACCTCGAAGGAATATGAGCACGGTTGGAGCACCAACATCGAAGCCGACTCGGCACCGAAAGGTTTAAGTGAAGATATCATCCGATTCATCTCATCGAAAAAGAACGAGCCCGCCTGGCTGCTGGAATGGAGGTTGAAAGCCTACCGGCAGTGGGCGAAGATGAAAGAACCTCGGTGGCCGAACGTCTCCTACCCTCCTATTAATTATCAGGATATCATCTATTATTCTGCGCCGAAAAAAAGTCCGAAGGCAAAAAGCATCGAAGAAGTTGATCCGGAACTGATCAAGACCTTCGAGCGCCTGGGAATTTCCCTCACCGAGCAAAAACGGCTGACGGGGATCGCGGTTGACGCCGTGATCGACAGCGTTTCGGTAGCGACCACTTTCAAGGAAACGCTGGGCGAGCTGGGCATTATCTTCTGCTCATTCGGAGAGGCGGTTCAAAAACATCCCGAGCTGGTCAAAAAATATATGGGCTCGGTAGTGCCCGTGTCCGACAACTATTTTGCAGCCCTGAATTCCGCCGTCTTTACCGACGGGTCATTCTGTTATATTCCCAAAGGCGTTCGATGCCCCATGGAGCTCTCGACGTATTTCAGGATAAACGCTGCCAACACGGGCCAGTTTGAAAGAACGCTTATTGTTGCAGACGAAGGTTCTTACGTGAGCTATCTCGAAGGATGTACCGCTCCCATGAGAGATGAAAACCAGCTGCACGCCGCCGTTGTAGAGATTTATGCCATGAAAGACGCGCAGGTCAAATACTCAACGGTGCAAAACTGGTATCCCGGCGACGCGAAGGGCGTGGGTGGTATCTATAACTTCGTAACCAAACGCGGACTCTGCGCAGGCGACGGATCCAAGATCTCCTGGACACAAGTGGAAACCGGCTCGGCCATTACCTGGAAGTATCCTTCCTGTATTCTGAAAGGCGATAATTCAATGGGTGAATTTTACTCCGTGGCTGTTACCAACAATTTTCAGCAGGCAGACACCGGCACCAAAATGATCCACATCGGAAAGAATACAAAATCCAGGATCGTATCAAAAGGTATTTCCGCAGGACATTCGCAGAACAGCTACCGCGGACAGGTGCACATCATGAAGCGCGCCACCAACGCGCGTAATTTCTCCCAATGCGATTCGCTGCTCATGGGCGATAAATGCGGCGCGCATACTTTCCCCTATATCGATGTGGAGAACAACTCCTCGAAAGTGGAGCATGAGGCGACAACCTCCAAGATTGGCGAAGATCAGATCTTTTATTGCCTTCAGCGCGGCATCGACGAGGAGTCAGCTGTCGCCCTGATCGTAAACGGATATGCAAAGGAAGTACTCAACCAGCTCCCGATGGAATTTGCCGTTGAAGCACAAAAACTTTTGGCCCTTACGCTGGAGGGCAGCGTGGGGTGAGGAATCAAGATTCAAAATTCAAAATTTTAAGATTGAAGATGTTAAGTATTAAGAATCTACAGGCGAAAATAGATGACAACCAGATCCTCAAGGGAATTAATCTGGAGGTGAA
This sequence comes from Chryseosolibacter sp., assembly GCA_036383235.1. Taxonomy (GTDB): domain Bacteria; phylum Bacteroidota; class Bacteroidia; order Cytophagales; family Cyclobacteriaceae; genus Chryseosolibacter. Next base: position 3,454 of record DASVOT010000431.1, on the reverse strand, counting down.
GGAGGGCGAGGTGCATGCCATCATGGGTCCTAATGGATCGGGCAAGAGCACGCTTGCTTCCGTGCTGGCTGGCAGGGAGGAATTCGAGGTGGTGGAAGGCAGTGTGCAGTTCCTAGGGAAAGACCTCCTGGCGATGTCGCCTGAAGAGCGGGCGCGAGAAGGACTGTTTATGGCCTTTCAATATCCTGTTGAGATTCCGGGCGTAAGCACCATTAACTTCATGAAAACTGCCGTGAACCAGATGCGCGCCCACCGCGGACAGCCTGCGCTGGATGCCGTGTCCTTTCTCAGCCTCATGAAAGAGCGAATGAAGCTTGTCGAGATCGACCAGTCGCTTTTGAACCGCGCGCTTAACGAAGGCTTCTCCGGCGGTGAAAAAAAACGCAATGAGATCTTTCAGATGGCAATGCTGGAGCCACGGCTTGCGATCCTGGATGAGACGGACTCCGGCCTGGACATCGACGCCCTTCGAATTGTCTCCAATGGTGTGAACAAGCTGAGAACGAAGAACAATGCCGTCATTGTAGTGACGCATTACCAGCGACTCCTGGAGTACATCGTGCCTGACTTTGTTCACGTGCTCTATAAGGGGAAGATCGTGAAGTCAGGAACCAAAGAACTGGCTCTTGAGCTTGAAGCAAAGGGATATGACTGGATCAAAGACGAAGTAGCAATAGCGTAATGCCTGAAATGAATCTCGCCACCACCGACAAGAATATCGCCTCAGAAATTTCCACGTTTATACAGCGCAGGCTGGCAGAGCCCTCCGACAGCGTGAGGGCAGCGGCGCTGGAGACCTTTCAAAGACTCGGCCTTCCACATCCGAAGCACGAAGAATACAAGTACACTCCCCTCACGCGCGAGCTGGAGAATAAATTTACTTTTCAGCAGCCCGCCACGGCACCCTCGCTGAAAGACGTGACGCAATACCTGATACCCGGAGTGGATGCCAACATCCTTGTTTTCATAAACGGTATGTATTCATCCTCGCATTCGCGTATCGTTTCACCCGCTTCGGAACTCAACGTGCAAAGCCTGGAGCAGGCCCTGGCTTCGAAGGACGCGCTGGCGCTGGAGCATTTTAACCAGCACGCCGATATCCGGACAAACGCATTCGCCGCCTGGAACACCGCAGGCTGGACCGCTGGAGTGTTTATCCGCGTTCCGGATCGGGCAACGGTGAGCAAGCCGGTCATTCTTCATTACATCAACGACGCTTCCGCCGCTGAAGTGATCGCCGTCAACCGCAACCTGATCGCCCTCGGCAAGGGAAGCCAGTTTACGCTGGTGGAGAAATTCGATTCAGCCGGCGCCGGAAACCACTTTACCAACCTCGTCTCCGAGATTACGGTCGCCGAAAACGCCTGTCTGGATCTTTACAGCATCCGGAACGACAACGGCAACCGCTACCAGTTTGCGCAGACCGATATCCATCAGAAGAATTCCAGCAGGGTGAACACCTACACCTTCGATCTTGCGGGCCGCTTGCTGCGAACAAACCTTCACCTTCATCTCGACGGCGAGGGCATCGAATCGCATATGTACGGTCTGTACCTGCTGACCGGGAATACGCTGGCGGATAACCATACCGTTGTCGACCATAAAAAGGCTCATTCTTTTTCCAATGAGCTGTACAAGGGGATCATGGACGAATCTTCCAAAGGCGTCTTCAATGGAAAGATCTTTGTGCGGCCGCAGGCTCAGAAGACCAATGCGTTCCAGGCGAACCGCAATATTTTGCTCTCGGACAAGGCGGCGGTTAATACGAAGCCGCAGCTGGAGATCTGGGCGGATGACGTGAAATGTTCTCACGGCTGCACGACCGGCCAGCTCGACGAAGAGGCTATGTTTTATTTGAGGGCACGGGGGATCTCCCGGGAGGCTGCCCGCGCCATGCTGCTCTACGCCTTTTCCGGAGAGGTCGTAGACAAAATCGGCCATGAAGGTATCAAGTCGTATATCGACCGCGCAATCGGCGAACGGTTTCAAAAAAATTTCTGAGCGATGCAGACGATTCATTCATCCACGACAAAAACGCTTGATGTCGAAAAAATCAGGAAGCAGTTTCCCGTCTTGCATCAGCAGGTCAACGGCCGTGATCTGGTCTACCTGGACAATGCCGCCACGAGTCAGAAGCCGAAACGCGTGATCGACGCATTGGTTGGTTACTATACCGGATACAACGCCAATATTCACCGCGGGATCCACACGCTGGCGGAAAAGGCTACCAAGGCGTATGAGAGCACCCGGGAAACAGCGAGGTACTTTATCAACGCCGCCTCCAGCGACGAGATCATCTTCACGCGCGGCGTCACCGAAAGCATCAACCTGGTGGCAGCCACGTACGGAAAAAGTTTCGTGGGAGAAGGCGATGAGATCATCATTTCCACGCTGGAACACCACTCGAACATTGTACCCTGGCAGTTCGTATGCGAAGCGAACAAGGCCACGCTCCGCGTGATCCCTGTCTCGCGCGAAGGCGAGCTTGACCTGGCGACCTTGAAAGAACATCTGTCCCCGCGGACAAAAATTGTCGCCGTCAACCATGCCTCCAACAGCCTTGGCACGATCAATCCTGTAAAGGAAATAATACGCCTTGCACACCAGGCCGGAGCGGTGGTGCTGATCGATGGCGCACAGGCTGGTGCGCACCTTCAGATTGATGTGCAGGACCTCGATTGCGACTTTTACTGTCTCTCGTCCCATAAGATGTACGGACCTACCGGCACCGGCATCCTTTATGGAAAACGCGAGCTCCTTGAGAAAATGCCGCCCTACCAGGGAGGCGGCGAAATGATCAAGGAGGTAACCTTTGAACGAACAACGTATAACGACCTGCCTTACAAGTTTGAGGCGGGTACGCCGAATATTGCTGATGTGATCGCCTTCCGGCAGGCGATGGAGTTCATCCTCGAGGTGGGACGCGAAAACATTGCCGCTCACGAGGAGAGCCTCCTGCAATATGCGACAGCGAGAATACGCACCCTGAGCTCGGTCGTTCCGGTGGGAACGGCGGCTCGCAAAGTGGGAGTGCTCGCGTTCACCGTAAAGGGAATCCACCATTTTGATGTGGGACAGATGCTCGATGCCCGCGGAATCGCGGTAAGGACAGGCCACCATTGCACCCAGCCCCTCATGGACTGTTTCGGACTGGAAGGAACCGTAAGGGCCTCTTTTGCCGTTTATAATACGAAAAAGGAGATCGATCAGCTCGTGGAAGGACTGGAAAGAATCATTAATTTCATGAAGTAGACCGGCTTCCTGTTTAAATTAGACCGAGGTATTAAAATGACCATAAATCAGGCCCAGGACGAGATCATCAACGATTTCTCCCTCTTAGACGGAGACATGGAGATGACTGTGTTCTACATCATGGAGCTGGGCCAAAAGCTCCCCGCAATGCCGGAGGAGGAAAAAACAGAGGAGCATATTGTGAAAGGATGCCAGTCGAAAG
>DASVOT010000430.1:0-2283 GCA_036383235.1 Chryseosolibacter sp. | reverse complement strand
CGTTGTACCGGTTGTACACGGTATAGTTTCTGTAAACGACCTGGTAGCCGGTATTGCTCAGGCGTACTTTCTCCACAATGCCGTTGGAGTGGGCGATCCAGTAACTGCCGTCGGGATGCGGCACGACGGAAGTCACGGAGTTGGAGCATATCGTCGTGCTATCGTTCGGGGTATGGGTGAGATGCAGGGATTGTTTTGAAGAAGTGTCGTATACAACAAGTCCATGCTGCCCCACGACAAACCAATAGTTGCCGCGGTCATCGTTTACGATCGTGGTCAGCGACGTGCGATCGTCCGGCTCGATCCCATAATCGGTGGTGAGAAATGACAGGTTGGAGGAGAATCTCTCGGAGACCGGGTCGTAAAAGCAAATCGCGCCACCAGAGATAATACCCATCTTTCGGTTTGGAGCCTCAAAGAGATTCGTGATGCCCTCGTGGACAAGGGACGTTGAATCGGCGGGGTCGTTGCGGAATACCTTGAACGTGTAACCGTCATACCGGTTCAACCCTGATTGTGTTCCGATCCAGAGAAAACCCGTCCGGTCTTTCAGGATAGCCGTGACGCTGTTGTGCGAGAGTCCGTCAGAAGCGTCCAGGTGGGAGAACCTGTATTGCTGTCCCATGGACGGCCGCAAAACACCTACCCACACCACGCAAGCGAGCAACATCACTCTTCCAGCCATACTCATGGGCAAACACTTTTTGTGAAAGAAAAAGACTTTCCACCAATTTACGAAAATGAAACGAAAAGCGATGGAACAGCATCGCACTGGACGAAGCGTTTTCGTAACACACGTCCGGTTTGCATTCAAAAAGGCAAAATTGTATTTTTGAGTAGCCCGTCAAAAACCAGCCCATGATTGGGTAAACACATAACCCTAAAACCCTCGACCATGAAAAAAATCACGTTCACATTTTTTTTAAGCGCCTTTGCCTTGACAGTCCTGTCACAGGAGTTTGAAGTCCCCGGCAATTACAAATTCGAGCGCGCTGAAGATTATTCCACGTACGAGCCGGCCGTTCTGAAAGGGATCACCTGGATCACCGCCACTCCACTCGACCAACAGGAGGCCAAAAGAAAAAAGGTCAATGCATTCCTGCTCGAATGGCTCAGTGGCAGTCCCTATGTGCACCTGGAGCTCAAAAAAGAAATTGTCACCTTCGTCAACTCGCCCGATCTCCTGATGGTATTTATGGGTGGATGGGCGAAGTATTCCCTTGAGTCGAAGGACTTCAATAACAAAGTAGCCGGGAGCCTGGCGGGTATAGAGGCGGTGATCGGGTTTTACTCGCGCAACAAAAACGCGATCAAAAAAGACAAGAACGTGGAGAAGTACATCAAGATGAAAGAAAGCGGCACGCTGAAGGAATACGTTGAAAAGAATGCGTAGTCAGCGCATGCCATCTTCTCCCGGGTGACCGCCCCCTTTACTCCGCTTCTTATCATTGACCTTTTTTCGCGACGGCCACGAAATAGATGGGTATGCCGATGAGCGTGATGATGAGTCCCGGCCAGGTGAACGCAGGCTTGTACACGATGAGCAGAACGCAAAAGGTGGCGCCCATCAGGATGTAAAGCAAGGGCAGGTAGGGATACCCGAACGCCTTATATGGCCTGGGCGCATCCGGTCGTTTTTTCCGCAAAATAAAAATACCGCCGATCGTGAGCGCGTAGAATATCACCACGACAAAGGATATCATGTCAAGCAGGTTGCCGTATTCGCCGCTCAGGCAGAGCAGCGACGCGATCAGACACTGAGCCCACAATGCCCATTCCGGAACAGCGTTCTTATTCAGCTCTCCCGCCTGGCGAAAAAACAATTTGTCTTTGGCCATGGTATAATACACCCTGGCTCCGGCGAGTATCAGGCCGTTGTTGCAACCGAACGTCGACACCATAATCAGGACGGCAATAAGCTGCATCCCTGGATTGCCAAAGATCTGGTTGGCGGCAGCTACCGCGAGGCGGTCTGAAGCGGGGAAGGCAATCCCGTCGAGAGAAAGAACGTTGAGGTACATCAGATTCGTCGCCACATAAAGAAGCGTCACGATGAAGGTGCCCAGGAACAGGCTGAGCCCGATGTTGCGCTGGGGATTTTTGATCTCCCCCGCGATAAAGGTTACGTTATTCCAGGCGTCGCTGCTGAAGATCGAGCCGGTCATGGCCGCTGCGATCGCGCCGAGCAGCGTTACCCCGCCGATCTGCGTCCAGCCGGAAGGTTGTTTGCCCGACCCGCCGGCGCCCAGGTCCTGCATCGCATGGAAACCCGTCTGCCAGTTT
>DASVOT010000429.1:0-3474 GCA_036383235.1 Chryseosolibacter sp. | reverse complement strand
GCAGAACGTTCCACCGAAAAAAGGAACGGAATGGCGCGCGAACATGTACCGGATCGACTACGATGCACAAAACACGTCGTGGTCATGGAAGCCCGTCGAAAAGAACTTTCACGACTTTCAGATGTTCGGGCGCGTGCGGTTTGATTGAACCGGTCTAATACCGGGCCTCGATTCCAAACACTTTCACGAAGTAAGCGTCAAGGGAATTCGTCTTTTCTTTCGGAAACCCGGGCTCCTCTGTGGTAATGATAAATTCGGAGTCGTCTTTGCCTTTTGTAATAATGTAAGTGATATCGTCGGTGTAGGCCCGCACCGACCGGGCGCCCTCCCGGAAGTGGCCCATCGTCTCCTCGACCAGATCCATCCATTCACTCATCGCTCCTTTTCCGGTTTGGGTTTCTTCTGTGCTTGACTGGGTAGCGCGGGTTAAATCCTGGCGTTTTTCACAGCGAAGTCCACCGCGCGGGCGGTAAGCGCCATGTACGTAAGGGAAGGATTTTGTGTGGACGTCGATGTCATGCAGGCTCCGTCAGTTACGAACACATTTTTACAGGCATGCAGCTGATTCCATTTGTTCAGCAGCGATGTTTTAGGATCATGGCCCATGCGCACGCCGCCCATCTCGTGGATGTCGAGCCCGGGAGCTTGTTTGCTGTCACTGGTTTTCAGATTCGTGAACCCTGCCTTCGTGAACATGTCGCTCAGCTCGGAAAAGAAATCGGCCACCATTTTCTCGTCGTTGCCGTCGTAGTCCACCGACACCTTCAGCTGCGGTATTCCCCATTCGTCCGTGGCATTTTTGTCGAGCGTAACGCGATTGGTTTCCTTGGGGATGGTTTCACCCATGATGAAGGCGCCCACGCGCCAGGGACCGAGGTTCACCTGCGCCAGTTTCTCTTTCAAAGAGACGCCAAGCCCATCGCGCGATTGTTCATCGTAACGGCCTGCGCTGAAACCGCATGCGTATCCGCGCAGGAAGTCTGTCTCCTGCTTGCGCAGATTCCGGAAGCGCGGAATGTATGCGCCCGACGGCCGCCTTCCCTCCGTGGTGGAATCTTTGAAGTCCTCGCACTCACCGGAGACCCGCGCGCGGTAATTATGAAAGGCGACGAATTTTCCCAGCAACCCGTTGTCGTTTCCAAGTCCCTCCGGGAACCTGGAAGACTTTGAATTAAGCAGGATCAGGTTTGTATTCAAAGCGCTTGCATTCACAAAAATGATTGGCGCGTAAAACTCGATGTGCTCTTTCGTAACCGAATCGATCACCAGCACCCCCGTTGCTTTGCCTTTCGTGTCATCATAGATGACCGAATGAACCACTGAATGCGGACGGACTGTGAGGTTACCCGTTTTCGCGGCCCACGGAAGGGTGGAAGAGTTGCTGCTGAAATATCCTCCGAAAGGACAACCGCGCTGGCAAAGATTGCGGTGCTGGCACTGCCCTCTCCCCTGCTCCAGGTGGATCGCCTGCGGTTCGGTGAGGTGCGCACACCTGGAAATGATCACGTGCCGCTGGTTGTCGTAATGCCGGGCCACCTGTTCCTTGAAATATTTTTCCACGCACGTAAGGGGAAGGGGCGGAAGAAACTCGCCATCGGGCAGCTCCGCAAGGCCATCCCGGTTGCCGGAAATGCCCGCAAACTTTTCCACGTGGCTGTACCATGGCGCAATATCTTTGTAACGGATCGGCCAATCGACGGCGAAGCCATCCCGCGCGGGACCTTCATAGTCAAAGTCGCTCCAGCGCTGAGTATACCGCGCCCAGAGGAGGGATTTCCCTCCCACCTGATAGCCGCGGATCCAGTCGAAAGGTTTTTCCTGTATATAGGGATGCTCCTGGTCTTTCACAAAAAAGTGCTGGCTGTCCTCGCCGAAAGCATAGCACCGGCTCACCACCGGATTGTTCTTCTGAATATCGGCGGGTATCTCGCCGCGGTGCTTGAACTCCCACGGCATCATATTCGTGGTGGGATAGTCGACCGGATGCTTCACGTCGCGGCCCCGTTCCAGCACCAGGGTTTTTAGTCCGCGTTCTGTCAGTTCCTTCGCTGACCAGCCTCCGCTGATACCGGAACCAATTACGATGGCATCATAGGTGCGGTCTTTAACGCTGTCAATGTTGAGATTTGCCATTACGATATTGATTTTGATTCGCCGACGGGAATACACCCGTTGAACACCGGCCCCGGAACAAGCTTGTAGGGTTTTACATCCGTAAGGAAATGCCGCGATGAAAGATATCCCTGGAGTATGTATTGGCGACTGCGCGTGTAAAATATTTTCGCTTCTTCGGAAAGATCGTCTTTTCGCTCTTCAAAGGTGCGGAGCATTTGCTGGCGCTCCTCCGGCGAAGCTTCCGAAAATGATTTGCCGCTGACGGCTTGCAGGTCGTCCTGGAACCGGCGCATGCCTTTGATATACTTTGCCCGCTCGGTCTTGTCAAGGCAATCGTCCACCATCACGAAGGTGAAGAGGTGGGCCTGCACGTCCCTGGCCCCGGGCGTGTCCGTAGCAGGAATGATCACGTCGGCGATATCGCCGAGCAACTCCTCATCGTCGCCGCTGACTTCAAGGTTGTTGAGGGCAATGGATACTTTTTTCGGATCCGATACACAGGACGGCAAGATCCAGGCCGCCGCGGTCGCGGCAGCGAGACGCCTGAAAACGGTTCGCCGGTTCATAGTGAAAAATGGTTTAATGAAAACGCGTTCAGCCTTTTACCACACTTTTTTTCCACGCAGGTAAATTTCCCCTGAAAATTACTTTTTTAATAACAGATTCGTAAATAGCCGCCGATAATTATCAGGGCGCTTTCGCAACCCATAAAAGAGATCGGTTGACCAGGTGTGGATTAAAAGCGATGGGCTTGTTTTTCCACAAGTAATTGAAGCTCAATATATTAATTGCGGTTGCGGGCCAGTGGCCGGAGACGGGTGGAGATAGCCGGTGCGCCATCACGCCGCGCATTTCGACGCGCGTAAGGCCGCTTCAAAATCAAATAACCTCTATATTTACAACGCGACGCCTATTTTATGAAAGCTCTCGAGCTCACCTTCCTCTTGCTGATCACCTTCACGCTCTCCGCTCAATCCTTCAGACCGGTAAACAAAAACGCCTCGGCCGAAGCCCAGAAGCTGCTGGCCTATCTCTATGAGATCGACGATGAGCACACGCTTGCCGGACAACACAACTACAACCACGAGATGAGCCGGTACACGAACAAGGCTCAGGAGATTGGCGGGCGCTATCCGGCCATCTGGGGAACGGACTTCATCTGGAATGGCGACCAGGACCCTGGGCAAAGGATCGTGGACGAGGCGATACAAAAGCACAAAGAGGGCTTCATCATCACGCTGATGTGGCATGCGGGAAGGCCCATGGATGATCCTCCCTACCGGTGGTCGGAGAGCATCCAGGGCGAGCTGACCGATGAAGAATGGAAAGAGCTGACAACGCCGGGCACTCCGCTGCATG
>DASVOT010000428.1:0-4283 GCA_036383235.1 Chryseosolibacter sp. | reverse complement strand
CGGAGCAGGACCTTTACGAGTCGTTGAAGGATTATGTGAGCAAGTTCGGAATCGAAAATTTTTCAGCGAACACGTCGATGCTGTGGAAACTGGCAAAGCTCTCTGAAAAATACGGGCAACCGGGCGAATCGGTGCTGCTTTACAAGCTCGTGCTCAAGCATTACCGCAGAGACACCAACATCAGGAAAATAAGAGAGGAATTCGACAGCGTCACGGTCAGGGAGAAGGACAATTATGTACCGCTCCGGCAATATTATGAGCTGGTTGCGTACCGGAAAGAAATCGATACGCTTCGTCCGCCGCAAGGTGTGCTGACCAAGATGGAGTCGTGGGTGAATTCCGGCAAAGCGGACTACGGTCCTACAATCGGCAACCTCGATTCGCTGCTGCTTTTTACTTCGAAACGGAATTCCGGACTTCAAAGCATCGGTGCGAGCTACAACGAGGACCTCTTCTTCACGACGAAGGTGAACGGAAACTGGATGGAGGCGCAGCCGTTCAAGACCGTCAACACCCGCTATAACGAAGGGTCGGCCTGTCTGAGCAAGGACGGAAAGAAACTTTATTTTGCGCGATGCAATTCGCCGGACTCGTTCGGCAACTGCGACATCTTTCAGGCGACGCTTAGCCGCGACAGCGTGTGGGGCGATGTCAGGAACCTCGGTGTGAACATCAACACGCGCGCCTGGGACTCACATCCCTCTCTGTCGCATTCCGGCGATACACTGTTCTTCGCCTCCGACCGCCTGGGTGGATTCGGACTGTCGGATATTTATTACAGCGTGAAGGACGCGCAGGGAAACTGGCAAAAGGCACTTAACATCGGCCCGGTCATCAACACACGCGGCAACGAGGTGAGCCCTTTTTTTCACCATCGCTACAACGTGCTGTACTTCAGTTCCGACGGACAGCCTCTGACGTTCGGCGATTTTGATATTTACAAGTCGTATCGCCAGGAAACAAACTGAGCGGAGCCGAAAAATATCGGACCGCTCGTGAACGGTCCCGGAAGTGAATATTACTTCACCATCGACTCGGAATCAAATCAATTGTTCTACGCCCGATCCGACGAAAGCGACATTGAAAATCTCGACTTGTTCACATTCCCCGTCCCCATGGAAGCGCAGCCGCTGGCGGTGGCGCATCTGAAGGGCTCGCTGGTGAACGCCCAAACGAAAAAACCATTAAGGGGCATCGTGTCGGTCATCGATATGGACAAGGGCGTGGAGGTGGCGCCGAAATACCTGAGGGAGGATGGATCGTTCGATTTTCATCTCATCAACAAGCGGAATTACCTGCTCATCATCCAGGGCGAGGATTTTTTCAGGATCGAGGAATTGTTTTTCCTGGATGGCGACACGGAAATGAACCGGGAGGCCGATCCGATCGAAAGCAAGATCGCTTTTACGTCACTCGAGTTTGAAAACGGAAAAGCGGATATCCTCCCCGTTATGCACGATGACCTCGACAAGCTCGCAAATTTCCTGATTGACCATCCCTACCTGACGCTGAACATTTCAGGTCACACCGACTCACAGGGAAAGGAGAACGCGAACCTGCGCCTGTCGCAGGCTCGGGCAGACGCCATCAAGGCTTACCTCGTATACCAGTTCCGGATCAACGCCGCGCGCATCACCGCCATCGGCTACGGAAGCTCGAAACCCATCGTCGAAGAGCGCAATGACGACGACCGGAAATTGAATCGCCGCGTCGAATTTGAAATAAAAAGGTGAAGAGGGCGAGTTGGCTATTTGCCATTGGCTATTAGCTCTTGGCTAGATCGTCGTCTCTTCCTATCGACTCCGGTCCAGCCAATAGCCAATCGCCAAAAGCCAAAAGCTAAAACAGCTTGATGATATCATTCGCAAAGATGAAGACCATCAGTCCGAGGAGGAAGACCATGCCGACCTTCTGTGCAGTCTCGAGAAATTTATCGGAAGGTTTGCGCCTGGAGACGATCTCGTAGCTGAGGAACATCACATGTCCGCCGTCGAGGGCAGGGATCGGCAGCAGGTTCATGAATGCGAGGACCAGGGAGAGCACGCCGGTAAGCGACCAGAATCTTTCCCAATCCCATTCCACGCCGAACGCCTGCATAATGCCGATAGGGCCAGACAGGGATTCCTTGGGCGACAGCGCTCCGGAGATGATCTTGCCGAACGCTTTCACCTGTACCGTCAGGGTGGTGAACGCGCGCTTCGTTCCAAGCGGAATGGACTCCAGGAATCCGTAAGTGATCGTGCGCTGCGCGTTTTTGAAAAACTCTTCAGGCGCATCCGCCGACACGCCCAGCATATTTTCACCTTTGAAGGACTCCTTGAAGGTCAGCACCTGCCCCCCTCGTTCCACTTTCAGCTGAAGAGAGTCGATCTTATTGTTTTTCAGATAGGAGGAGATCTCGTCGTAATACCGGATGGGAGTTCCATTCATCCCGACGATACGGTCGCCTTCCCGGAGGTCCATCTTCGCAGCCACCGAGCCGTTCTTCGTAGAAGAGATCACGGGCGGAAAGCGGAAGAACACAAAATTTCCCGCGGTCTCCTTGCGGTTAAACTTCTGAATGAAATTTGCAGGAATGGGAATATCGATGAGCTGACCGTCCCGCTCGACGGTATAGTAGGCATCGCTGCCCAGCAAGGTCTCCAGGTTGATCAGATCCTCGACGTAATTGTAATCCTGGCCATTTATCTTGACAATTTTATCGCCGGTTTTCAATCCGATGGCCTCGCCCACGGGGCCGACCTGAAATCCTCCGTTGTCGTTAACAGCGTCTTTTAGCAAATAGGTATCACCGAAAGCGTACGTGATGCCGATAAAGATCATGACGCCGACCACCACGTTCACGAAAATTCCGCCAAGCATGACGATCAATCGCTGCCATGCGGGCTTGGACCTGAACTCCCAGGGTTGAGGGGGTTGCTTCATCGCCTCCGAATCCAGGGATTCGTCAATCATCCCCGAAATCTTGACGTATCCACCCAGGGGGATGGCGCTCACCGCGTATTCAGTTTCGCCTTTTTTAAAAGACCAGATCTTCGGAGGAAAGCCAATGGAGAACTGTTCCACCCGCATACCGAAATATTTTGCCGCTAAAAGGTGCCCGAATTCGTGTACCGCCACCAAAAATGAAAGACTCAACAAAAGTTGAGCAAGCATGACCATCCAATCCATTGTAACCTTTTAAACTGTTATTTTAATATCTCAAAAGCTCTCAAACGCGTTTCCCGGTCAGTGTCGACGTAATCTTCGTAGGAGGGATTTTTTATATAAGCCATTTTATTCAAGCATTGTTCCACAATGGCCGACATTTCCAGAAATCCCACTTTATCTTTCAAAAATTCCGCCACAGCCACTTCGTTGGCCGCATTGAGCACGCAAGGCATGTTGCCCCCCTTGTTCAAGGCTTCAAAAGCAAGCGCAAGATTACGAAAAGTTTCTGTATCAGGCTTTTCAAAGTTCAAAGCAGGGTAATTTTTGAAATCAAATCTCGGAAAGGGGGATTTTAACCTGTTTGGATAGGCAAGGGCGAATTGAATAGGTAAACGCATATCCGGGAGTCCGAGTTGCGCTTTTATCGACCCGTCTTCAAACTGAACCAGCGAATGGATGATCGATTGAGGGTGAACCACCACCTCCACCTGATCAGCGCGCAGGCCAAACAGCCAGCGGGCCTCGATCACCTCAAGTCCCTTGTTCATGAGCGTGGCTGAGTCGATCGTCACTTTGTCGCCCATGTTCCAGTTCGGGTGGCGGAGCGCTTGCGCTTTGGTGACGTTCACCAGCTGATTCCTCGTCATCCCTCTGAACGGACCGCCTGAGGCGGTAAGAATGACTTTTTCAACCGTGTTGTGAAATTCACCCACCAGACACTGGAAAATGGCTGAATGCTCCGAATCGACCGGATAAATGTTCACGCCTTTTTCGCGCGCGAGCTTCGTGATCAGTTCTCCTGCCACCACCAGCGTTTCTTTGTTGGCAAGGGCGATCGGTTTGCCCGACTCGATGGCCTTAATGGTCGGTAGCAATCCTGAGTACCCCACCAATGCAGTCAGTACCAGGTCGATCGTGTCCATCTGCACGACGGAGGCCAGCGCATTGTCGCCGGCATATACCTTTATGTCTTCCCCCGCAAGTCCGCTCTTCAGTTCCTGGTAGTGCTCAAGGTTGCCGATGACGACCGCATTGGGTTTGAACTTCTTTGCCTGCAATATGAGCAAGGGCGTGTTGTTTTGCGCCGTGAGCACTTCCACCTGAAACACATCCTGGTGCTGGTCAATGACGTC
>DASVOT010000427.1:0-1940 GCA_036383235.1 Chryseosolibacter sp. | reverse complement strand
TGTACACAGAATTCATTTCTTCGGAAGGTCTGATCCGCGACGCTGCAAAAAGCCGGCAGAAACTCGACATTTTTGAATACGAAAGACCCATCGGCATCCAGTTATTCGGCGGCGAAATCTCCAGCATGGTCGAATCAGCCCGGATCGCATCGGAAGTCAGTCCAGACCTCATCGACATTAATTACGGATGCCCGGTAAAAGCTGTCGCCTGTCGCGGCGCCGGTGCGGCCCTGCTCCAGGATATTCCAAAAATGGTAAAGATGACGGCCGAGGTCGTCAAGGCCACCCATCTGCCGGTGACTGTGAAAACCCGGCTCGGCTGGGATGACCATACAAAAAACATCGCGGAAGTTGCAGAACGCCTTCAGGATATCGGTATCCAGGCCCTTACCATTCATGGACGCACGCGCGTTCAAATGTACAAGGGCTCGGCAGACTGGACATTGATCGGCGCCGTCAGGGAAAATCCGCGCATCCGTATACCCGTGTTCGGCAATGGCGATATCGATTCTCCACAAAAAGCACTGGAATATAGAAACCGCTATGGCGTCGACGGCATCATGATCGGCAGGGCCGCCATCGGTTATCCATGGATATTTCAGGAAATCAAACATTTCTTAAGGTACGGCGAACGACCAGCGCCTCCCTCTGTGGCGGAACGCGTCAGGGCTGCCAAAAAACATCTCGACTTCTCCATCCGTTGGAAGGGGGACCGTCTCGGTATCTTCGAGATGAGGAGGCACTACACCAACTACTTCAAAAGCATTCCGGATTTCAAGCCGTTTCGCACCAGGCTGGTGGAGACTAATCACAAAGACGAAGTAAATTCCATCCTCGATGAAGTGATGGATACCTACGCGGATACTTTCATCACCGTTTAAGTATCCTTTGGGCTAACCTTGATCAGGCATACCCCGTTTTGAGATCACGGCGGCATTGACAACCTTTGTTGCCGCAAAATTTACTCCATGTCACAACCTGCTACCAGGAATCCAGGCGCCGTCACTCTATTGCTCGTGCTGACTTTGATCTGGGGCACTTCCTTTATTCTCATGAAGAAGGGCCTCCTTGTCTTTTCCCCCGGCGAGCTGGGTTCGATCAGGGTCGCGGCGGCGTCTCTTTTTCTGTTGCCGGTTGCGCTTTCCAAACTTAAAGAATTGAAGACGCGCCATTATTCCTCGCTCTTCGCGGCGGGAATGATGGGGATATTTTTTCCGGCGTTTCTTTTTGCGATGGCCCAGACGAGGCTTGAAAGCTCGGTGACCGGAATAATGAATAGCCTCACACCGCTGTTTACCCTGGCGGTTGGCGCTTTATTGTTTCATCAGAAATTCCGAAGGCAGTCCATCATCGGGATCATTACCGGTCTCATCGGCACCATCATCCTTGTTCTTGCCCGGTCGGATGGAAAAATCGGAGGATTCAACCTGTTTGCCCTGTTTGTCATCGTCGCCTGCCTGTGCTATGCCACTTACCTCAACTACGTAAAATACAAAATAGCCGACCTCCCCGCCCTGACCATTACCAGCGTATCCCTCTTTATGATCGGTCCTGTCGCCCTGGTCTACCTGCTGGCTTTTACCGGGTTCACGTATAAGCTGGCCCACACCGACGGCGCCTGGACGGCACTTGGATACATCGTGCTCCTGGGTTTCATGAGCACCTCGCTTGCCACAATCCTGTTCAACAAGCTCGTGAAGATCAGCTCGCCCTTGTTTACGAGTTCCGTTACCTATCTGATTCCGATTGTTGCCGTCCTGTGGGGCGTGCTTGACGGCGAAAGGCTTTTTGCCGCCCATTTTGCCGGGATGGGCGCAATCATCGCCGGCGTCTGGCTTGCCAACCGGAAATTCTAGTTTGTTGGTACGGCAATTTAATACCTGCATGTTATCCCCCGTCGCTGAAGATCCTTTTGAGGCATGCGGAACCACCCACTGTCT
>DASVOT010000426.1:0-3898 GCA_036383235.1 Chryseosolibacter sp. | reverse complement strand
GTCCCTGCTCAAACCAGAAAAAAAACGGCGCTTTCTGCCAATTCTCCCTCAACTGCCCTATTTTTGTGGCTTGCTGACCCCATTCCGGCCAATGCCGGGACTGGATTAGCCGGCTAATATAATAAAAAACACCAAATTGTCGCTTAAACCAGCTATTGGATGGATTCGGGTTCTGTAAGACGTACTTTTTTGAGGTTTTTCGAAGGAAAAGGGCACCTGATCGTTCCCTCGGCGCCTCTCGTTCTGAAGAACGACCCGACCCTGCTGTTCAGCAACTCCGGCATGGTCCAGTTCAAGGATTACTTTCTGGGAAACGCAGTGCCGAAAAGCAGCCGGATAGCCGACACACAGAAATGTCTTCGGGTCAGCGGAAAACACAATGATCTTGAAGAGGTCGGCATCGACACCTATCACCATACGATGTTCGAGATGCTGGGCAACTGGTCCTTTGGCGATTACTTCAAGAAGGAAGCCATTGCCTGGGCCTGGGAGCTGCTGACGGAAGAGTACAAACTGGCGAAAGACAGATTGTACGTCACCGTCTTCGAGGGCGACGAAAAAGAATCGCTCGCTTTTGACGAAGAGGCTTTTAATTACTGGAAGAATATCTTGCCCCCGGA
Organism: Chryseosolibacter sp.; assembly: GCA_036383235.1. Classification (GTDB taxonomy): domain Bacteria; phylum Bacteroidota; class Bacteroidia; order Cytophagales; family Cyclobacteriaceae; genus Chryseosolibacter. The sequence continues at coordinate 3,278 of DASVOT010000426.1, read as the reverse complement.
AAGGATACTGCGGGGGAACAAAAAAGACAATTTCTGGGAAATGGGAGACATGGGTCCCTGCGGGCCATGCTCTGAAATCCACATCGATCTGCGTACGGACGACGAAATTGCAAAACAACCAGGCCACACGTTGGTGAACACCGGCCATCCCCAGGTGGTGGAGATCTGGAATCTCGTGTTCATGGAATTCAACCGCAAGGCGGACGGCACCCTGGAAAAACTTCCGGCCAGGCACGTCGACACCGGCATGGGCTTTGAAAGGCTCTGCATGGCCATTCAAAAAAAGACTTCCAATTACGATACGGACGTCTTTACACCGTTGCTCAATTTTATCGGTCACGCCGCTGGAGTCCGGTATAATGCGGGCCGGGAGACCGACATCGCCATGCGCGTCATAGCCGATCACATCCGCGCGGTCTCCTTCGCCATTGCCGACGGCCAGCTGCCCTCGAATACGGGAGCGGGATATGTGATCAGAAGAATATTGAGAAGGGCCGTGCGGTACGGGTTTACCTTCCTGAATTTTAAGGACCCGTTCATGTACCAGCTTGTGCCGGTCCTCGCCGAACAGCTGAAGGACGCCTTTCCGGAACTGAAGTCGCAACAGGACTATGTGGGAAAGGTAATTTTCGAGGAGGAGACGTCTTTCTTGAGAACCCTGGAAAAAGGACTCCGGCGAATTGACCTGATCCAGTCGGAGCTCAAAAGCAAAACGCTCTCCGGCGAGCAGGCTTTTGAGCTCTACGACACCTTCGGTTTTCCTTTTGACCTGACGTCCCTGATCGCGCGCGAGCGGGGCATTGCTGTCGATGAAGCCGGTTTTAAAAAGGAGATGGAAAAACAGAAGCGACGTTCGAAAACGGATGCGTTAAAGGAAACGGGAGACTGGGTGACGGTGGCTGACGACGAAAAGACGGCATTCATCGGTTACGATCATCTGTCCTCCACGGTCCGTATCAGCAGATACCGGAAGGTCAGACAAAAAAACAAGGATTTGTATCAGCTCGTGTTTGACAACACACCTTTCTATGCGGAAAGCGGTGGGCAGGTCGGAGATACCGGATACATTGAAAAGAACGGCGAACGGATTCCCGTGATCGACACCAAGAAGGAAAATGAGCTGATTATTCATTTGACCGAGACGCTGCCCGCCGCCATTGAAGGTGATTTTACGGCGGTGGTAGACGCGCAGAAACGGCAGTCTACCATGAATAACCACTCGGCTACCCATCTCCTGCACGCCGCCCTTCGCCAGTTGCTGGGCAAGCACGTGGAGCAGAAAGGATCCCTGGTGAACGCCGATGTCCTGCGTTTTGACTTTTCCCATTTCGCGGCGATGACAGAAGAAGAGGTGCTTCGGGTGGAGGCGATGGTAAATAAAAAGATCCGGGAGAATATTGCCCTGGATGAAAAAAGGAACGTGCCGGTTGAGAAGGCGAAGGCCCTTGGCGCCATGGCGCTGTTCGGCGAAAAGTACGGCGACTTTGTTCGCGTAATCACCTTCGATCCGTCTTTTTCCATCGAGCTTTGCGGTGGTACCCACGTTCCGGCTACTGGAAACATCGGCCTGTTCAAGATCATCTCCGAGAGCTCTGTCGCCGCAGGCGTGAGAAGGATCGAGGCGATCACGGGAGAAGCGGCGGAAAAATACGTCCGCACAGAGCTCGCGTTGCTGGATGAAGTAAAACGCCTTCTGAAAAATCCGAAAGACGTGATCACGTCCCTGAAGAACCTTGCAGGCGAGAAACATATACTCGAAAAGAAGCTCGAGATCCTGCAGGGCGAGCAAGCCAACCAGATCAAGAATGAACTGGCCCGCAAAGCGGTGAAGAACAACGGGCATACCCTTATCCTGGAGAAAGTTTCCGTACCGAACGCGGACGCATTGAAGAACATCGCTTATGCATTGCGCAACCAGTTTGACGACCTCTTGCTGATCCTCGCCGCAGACGTGGACCATAAGCCACAGGTAGCGGTGATGATCGGTGAAAAACTCATGCAGACGAAAAAATTTCACGCCGGGAACATTGTGAAGGAACTGGCCCGCGGGATCGATTGAGGTGGCGGGGGGCAGCCTTTCTTTGCCACGGCGGGCGGAAAGAACCTTAACGGCCTCAACGCGGTTATAGAGAAAGCCAAAAAAATGATCAATCCCTAGCAAATCGCGAACCGCTCGCAACTGGATCTTGAAGCTTAAGTGGAAACTGTCAATTTTACGTGGCCTCCGGTTCGCCGGTCGTTCGGGATTTGTAATTCAGATCAATGGATAAATCGATTCGCGAAAAATACATTGCTGTAATCGGGCTTGAAGTACATGCTCAGTTGTTAACGAAGAGCAAAATCTTCAATCGGGACTCGGCCGTGTTTGGAAAAGCGCCCAATACCAGTGTGGGCGTGGTTTCGCTGGCGCATCCCGGAACGCTTCCCAAGCTGAACAGGAAAGCAGTTGAATTTGCCATCCGAATGGGACTGGCCTGCCAGTGCGAGATCAGCCGGTTCACGATCTTTGACCGGAAGAATTACTTCTATCCCGACCTTCCAAAGGGTTACCAGATCACTCAGGACCGCACCCCGATCTGCAAAGGAGGCGATATCACCATCCGCACGACTGCAGGGGAGAGCAACGTGATTCTCAATCGTATTCACCTGGAAGAAGATGCGGGCAAGTCCATTCACCTTGCCGGGGAGAACGACACGTTGGTCGACCTCAACCGTGCAGGGGTACCGTTGATAGAGATTGTCACAGAGCCCTGTCTCCGGTCCTCCGAAGAGGCCTATGCGCTGCTGACCGAGGTCAGAAAGATCGTCCGGTACCTCGGGATATGCGATGGCAATATGGAAGAAGGCTCTCTGCGATGTGACGCCAACGTTTCGGTTATGCGCAGGGGGGCGAAGGAGTACGGAAAGAAGGTGGAAGTGAAAAACATGAATTCCATCCGGAATGTTCAGCGTGCGATCGACCATGAAATCGAACGGCAGATCCTGGAGATAGAGGGGGGAAGCAGCATCCCGTCTGAGACGCGGACGTTTGACGCCACCTCGGGAAAAACGTTTGGCATGCGGACGAAGGAGGAGCTGAATGACTACCGTTACTTTCCCGACCCTGACCTGAGTCCGATGATCGTTTCCGACGAATGGCTTGAGCACATTCGCGCTTCCATGCCGGCGTTGCCCAGGGAGCTGTCGCGAAAATTCCGCGAGGAGTTTCATCTTTCCGACTATGACGCGCAGGTGCTCACCGATTCAAAAGAGGTGGCCCTTTATTTCCAGGAAGTGTG
>DASVOT010000425.1:0-5726 GCA_036383235.1 Chryseosolibacter sp. | reverse complement strand
CCAGGAAATATGTGGATCACGCAGCGTTCATACAGGATGCGAAAGGGCGTTTGGAAAACCGGTTGCAGGCAGTGCTGAAACCTTATGCTGACGAGGTTGTTGTTGACTACACGAATACGCTAAGACAGAAGTAGCGGTCATCAGGGTTACCTGATCTCCCGGATCTGAATCGTTACGTCGTGGGGAGCAGGCTCGTCGCCACCGAAGTAGGGGTAGAGCTTATAGCCTTGCGCCCGACCGGCACAGTGGCGGGGAATGGAAACTTCGGATTCATCAACGATGAATCGGTAAGCCGAGTCGGCAAAGATGATTTTGTACGTGCTCGTCGTTTGCAGTGGGATGGCTTTGATGAACGCCACTTTGCGTTCGCTGTTTACGTATGCATACGCCCAGATCTCAAGCTCATTTGCAAACCACCGCCAGCCAAAACGGGCGCTGTTGGTCTGGTGGCTCGTGTTGCAATCCGACATGCCATAGAGCTTATTGATATCGCCCTGATTTCGCGGATCGACTGCCTGATAGACGGCGGAACTGTCAAAGCGGGCGGTGAATGCGATTTCCGAAGCATCCAATGCCTGGTACGTTGATTGTTGAGAAAAATGCGATTGTGAGGGAATTTTGTACATCGTCATGCCGTCGGTTTCTGACGCGTTGTTGGAAAGGATGCCCTCCTCTTGCTCGCTGCAGGTCCACACGGTGACCAAAAAAACAAACAAAATAAAAGTAACGCTGCTGTTCATTTACCGGATTCCGATCGGCAAATTACAGGGGGGCATGTCGCGCGTTCTCGCTTAATCCCCTGAGAAAGTATTCATGTCAGATTTTTCAGAGAAGTGTATCTGCCGAAGGTGCTGAGATGAATGAATGGCCTGCCGGTGCTATTCGTAGCGCAGCGACTGCACCGGATTGGCCCTCGCTGCCCGGATGGTGTGATAGCTTACCGTGAGGATCGCGAGGATCAGGGAGACGGCTCCCGCCAGGATAAAGATGAAGGCGCCGATGTCGGTTCTATATGCAAAGTTGTCCAGCCACAGGTTTCCAAAATACCAGGCTACCGGAACGGCAATAACAAATGCAATGAGGATCAGCGCTGAAAAGTCGGTAATGAGAAGCCGCACCAGCTCGAGGGTTGTGGCACCGTTTACTTTCCTGACGCCGATCTCCTTTCTGCGGTGTTCCGTAGTAAACGACGACAATCCCAGCAGGCCGAGGCAGGCAATGAATACCGCGAGGATTGAAAAATACTGGATCGTTCTGCTGAACTTGTCCTCCTTCTTGTAGAGGTTGTCGAAATTTTGGTCCATAAAAGAATACCGGAATGGATTTCCCTGGTATTGTTTGTTCCACTCGTTTTCTAGCCATGTGATCGTGTGGGGAAGATCTTTGGAATTAACCTTGACGGTGAGTACGTTTCCGCCGAGGCGGATGACAAGCGGTTTTATGGGAACGTACAGGGGTTGATAATTAAAATCCTTGACCAGACCGATCACGGTTCCCGTTCCTGTTATATTGCCGTTGCGCGCCTGATCGAGTTTTCGGCCAACGACATCGGTTCCCCAACCCAGCGCCTTCGCCGCCGACTCATTGATGATATACCCGGTCGAGTCGACGGAATTGCCGACCTGGAAGGAATGGCCCTGGATGAACTCGACATTCAGCACCTTGTCAAAGTCATGCGATGTGAACATCGCGCTGAACCACTGCTGCTGATCGGCCGGCATACCGGATTGAACGAAGCCATTCTCAATCACTTCTTCCCGTCCGGGCACACTTCCCCCGAGAAGCGTGACTGCCTGTATCTCCGGGTTTTTCAGCAGTTCCGTCTTAAAGGAATTGTAGTTGTTTAAAAGGTTAAATCCGAAGTCCGCCATCACGATCTGGTCTTTATTGAAGCCAAGCTCCTTGTTGTGGATGTAATGCAGTTGCTTGTATACGATGCCGATGCAAATAATCAGGGAGATTGAGATCACGAACTGGCTCACGACAAGCGCTTTTCTCAGGAAGTTCTTCGTGCCGATGATGCCCGCTTTCCCCTTCAGTACTTCCGTCGGCTGAAATGAAGAAAGCACAAACGCGGGATAGCTTCCCGCCAGCAGCCCGACCACCAGGCCGAGGCCAATCAGGCTGAGCTGGAAGGGTATGTTCCGGAATAAGTCGATGGCAATATGTTTTCCGGTGAGCTCGTTGAACCAGGGCATCACCGAATAAACGATTCCAACGGCCACGATAAGCGCAAGGAAGGTCGTGAAGACGGCCTCGCCCATGAACTGGCCCGCAAGCATTTTCCTGTGCGCTCCCAGCACTTTGCGCAAGCCAACTTCTTTTCCGCGTTTCGAGGCGCGGGCGGTGGCGAGGTTCATGAAGTTGATGATGGCGATCAGCAGAATAAGACAGGCGATGAAAGAAAAAAGGTAAACATGCTGGAGGTTGCCGTTCTGCTCGAACTCGAGCTCCAGGTTGGACGTGAGGTGTACGTCGTTTACCTTTTGCATTCGCAGCACGACACCCGCGCCTGTCAGTTCCTGGGGAAAGTGCGCCTTTACAAATGCCGGCAGGCTCGCATTGATCTTTTCCGCATCCTGAGTGTTCTCCACCGTGAAATACATCCACGCTGCGACCCATACCCATTGCGTATCGAAAAACTGCGGGTTGTTGAAAAACGTTTTGAAGGTTTCAAAGGAAGCGATCAGGTCGAAATTCAGGTGCGTATTGTCGGGAAGGTCCTCAATGATCCCAACCACTTCCAGATCGCGAAAATTATTCAGGTTCAGCCGTTTTCCTACCGGGTCTTCGTTACCGAAATATTTTTTTGCCGTGGTCTCGGTCAGCAATAGCTCATTGGGGCCCTTCAGTGCTTTCGACGGATCTCCTTTGATAAATCTGAACCCATAGATCTCTAGAAAATTGTGTTCGGCGAATATGAAATTGTCTTCGAAGAATTCTTCGTTGTCTTTTTTCAGCACGGGCGTCTGACCCCAGCTCGATGGACGGAAAACGATTGCTGCATTCGTCACCTCCGGGAAGTCGGTCATTAAATTCTTTTTGACAGGAAACGGTACCGTGGCGGATTTAGACAAATGATTCCCCATCGGAAACTCTTCGACCAGGCGATAGATCTGCTCATTCTTTTTGAAGGGCTTCTCGTAGCTCAGTTCATCCTTTACAAATAAAAGAATGAGCATACAGGCGGCAGTTCCCAACGCCAATCCTAAGGTGTTGATCAGCGAATAATATTTTTGCTGGATGAAGCTCCGGTAAGCTATTTTGAGATAATTGCGCAGCATGGATTTATTTGGGGGGACACCGAAAGCTTGCAAGGACTGTACCGTTTCGACGGCGCGCGCCTGGGGCCACACTTCGGCGGATTTCCCCGCTGGCGGATCATTCGACCTGTTCAATAGTGAGCAATTTTGTCCGGAATTGAACTACCCGGGAACAGGTGATTTTCCCTGACCCGGTCATGCCTGCGCAGCCAATCATCCGGATGCTGGTCATGGCCTCCCTCAAATGGGGTGACTGACTTGGCAACGACGGCCAAATTTTACAAGGCCGGAATCATCTGCGGTTCCTGAATCGGTTTCCGCAGCGCGCCCGGACTCCTTTCTTCTGCGAATGCATTTAATTTCATTAAATTAAAATCGAACGAAGGAACGCAAAGGTTAGGCAACCCTTCGCGCTCTGCAATCAAACTGTATAAGGATCCATGAAAAAGATCACCGCTCTTTTGCTAATGTTCTTCCTGGTTCTCCGGCTGGCAGGCCAGGAAGATATCCGGTTCAAGGTCGATGAGCTTCGCAGGAATTCCGGCAAGCTGGAAGAAAAGGAAAAACTCCGCCAGCTTTCCAAAATGTATATGGATTATCAGCTGCATGCCTATCCGGAACAGGGCACCTATATCGGCAAACCCGTTGACAAAACCAGATGGACGGATTTTTCGCCCGATGCCATTGAGCAGCGCAAAAGCGATCGCAGCATTTTTTTGAAAGGCATCAAGAGCATCAACCGCGCCAGCCTGGACGAAGGCGATCGCCTGAATTACGACTTGCTGAAGAATTCGCTCGAGCTGGAAAAGGAAGGCGAAGTGTTTCCTTCCGAGCTGATGCCCATCGACCAGATCTCAGGCTACCATCAACAGATCATGCAAGTGGTCAGGCTGACATCACTGAAAAGTGAAAAAGATGTCGCGGATTTCCTCGCGAGACTGGGGAACGTGCCCACGCTTGTCGACCAACTGATCGGTCTGATGGATGAGGGCTTGAAAAGAGGGATCACGCCGCCGAAAATTACTTTGTCCGGCGTTCCGGAGCAGATTCAAAACCTTATTGAGGGCGATGTCGCGAACAGTCCCTTCCTGAGCAATCTAAATGATTACCTGGAGAAAGGGGACCTGCAGCGGAAAGAAACGATTTCAGAGGACGCCCGGAGAATCGTATCGAAAACAGTTAATCCCTCCCTGCGTCGCCTGAAGTCCTACCTTGAAAACACCTACATTCCAGGCGCGCGGGAGAGCTATGCACTGAAGGCGCTGCCCAACGGTGAAAACTGGTACAACTACAACATCAGGGTGCAAACAACCACATCCCTTACTTTTCAGCAGATACATGATATCGGCTTGCGGGAAGTGAAGCGTATAAGAGGGCAGATGGATTCGTTGATCCGCGCAACAGGGTTCAATGGAAGCTTTGAAGATTTTGCCCAGTATCTCCGCACGGACAAGCGGTTTTATTATGACAGCGCGCAGCAGCTTCTGGATGCCTATCGCGTCATTGCGAAGAAGATCGATATCAGGCTGCCGGAATTCTTTGGGAAACTCCCCAGGTTGACCTACGGTGTACTGCCCATCCCCTCGTTCGACGAGAAATTCCAGACCACGGCCTATTACATGCCCGGATCTCCCGAAGCAGGACGCGCTGGTGTTTTTTTTGCCAATACGTATGATCTTAAAAGCCGTCCGAAATGGGAAATGGAGGCGCTCACCTTTCACGAAGCTGTTCCGGGCCACCACCTGCAGATTGCGCTGGCTCAGGAATTGAGCAATGTACCCGAATTCAGGAAGTACACTTCGTACACTGCATTTGTTGAAGGGTGGGGGCTGTATTCGGAAAGTCTCGGGGGTGAAATGGGATTCTATGCCGATCCATATTCAAAATTCGGGCAGCTTACTTACGAAATGTGGCGGGCGATCCGGCTGGTAGTGGATACCGGTATCCATGGCATGGGGTGGTCCAGGCAACAGGCCATCGCGTACTTTAAAGCCAACGCGGCGAAAACGGAACACGATATCACGGTCGAGGTCGACCGGTATATCGCCTGGCCAGGACAGGCGCTCGCTTACAAGATCGGGGAATTGAAGATAAAGCAATTAAAGGCGGAAGCGGAAAGAAGATTGGGAAGCAAATTTGACATACGAAAATTTCACGATGCCGTTCTTGAGAACGGCGCCTTGCCCCTCGATGTACTGGAGCAAAAGGTCAGGGAATGGATGGAGGCCGAACGTAAATAATGCGCCGCGTCCCGGATGATCCCTCAGGTGGCGCAACGTGATTTCAATCATGTTCTCGGCTCGCGTTTGTCATTGAACTTATCAAAAGCATTTGCACATCTTTCGAGCATCAATAAAACGCGGATACGATGAAGAGTCTCCTGCCTCTGGTGTTTTGCCTTTCCATTTTTCAACATGCTGTCGCGCAGTCCAACCCCGCCCCGTCGGGAGAAGCGCATGCCGG
>DASVOT010000424.1:0-3031 GCA_036383235.1 Chryseosolibacter sp. | reverse complement strand
ATTACGACCGGTGCCTGGCGGGCACCCATCACTAACTTCCTCGCCTACGCCGAACAGTCGTTCCTCGACGAGGTGGCGTATGCAGCCAAAGTGGATCCGGTAAAATTCAGGCTCGACCTGCTGGAGCGCGCGAAGAAATCTCCCGTCGGGGCGATCAAATACGACATTGACCGGATGAAAGGAGTGATCGAACTCGCCGCTGAGAAGTCGAACTGGGGCAAGAAGCCCAATGTCTCGCAAGGTTTCAGTGTCTATTTCTCACACCGTTCGTATGTCGCGCAGGTGGCCGAAATAGAGATGAACAAGAGCAATCCGGTGTTGAAGAAAATATATGGGGCGGTGGATTGCGGCATCGTCGTGAATTTAAGCGGCGCGCGGCAGCAGGTGACCGGTGGCATCGTGGATGGTTTTGGCCATGCCATGTTTGGCCGACTGACCTTCAAGGATGGCGCGCCGGAGCAACGGAATTTCAATAGCTACCGGTTGATCCGCCTGAAAGAGGTGCCGGAAGTGGAAGTTCATTTTGTCGATAACGGCATTGACCCGACCGGCCTCGGCGAGCCCGCCCTTCCGCCCACCGGAGGCGCAGTAGCCAATGCGTTGTTCAAGGCTACGGGAAAGCGCGTCAGAAAGCAACCCTTTACCCTTGAAGAGGAAATGAAGGGAGTAAACCTTGGTGAAAAATTATAGCGGTAACCCCGTTCAGAGGTAATTTGTTTTAAGAGGGAAAAGCATGAGGCGTTCTGCTTCATGCTTTTTTTTTGGCGTCCGTACCCTAGAACTCGTATTGGAGATCACAATTTTTCTACTTTTGAAGTTCAAAACCAACCCTGCAGATATGAAACCTGTTTACGCTCTCATCCTAATGGTTCTGGCGGTAGCTGCCTGCAACCGGACTGAAAAATCGGCAAACGACATGGGCGGCGCCGACGGAATCGACGAAAATAAGACCAAAGAAGTGCTGGACCATCACTGGACGGCGTTTAAGGCCAATGACCTGGAGGAAACGATGAAGGATTATGCGGAGGAGTCGGTGCTCATCACTCCGAACGCAACCTACCGGGGACTTGATGAGATCCGAAATAACTTTGTCAACGCTTTTAAAATGTTTCCATCTGATTCCACTACGTTCACCCTTGATAAGTCGATCGTTGTACAGGACGTCGGTTATATTCTCTGGAAATCGAAAACTCCCGCGTTCAATCTCACTTACGCCACTGACACATTTATTATACGTGACGGAAAAATTGTAAGGCAGACTTACGCCGGCGTTGCAGAATAGTTTTGGAGTAGGGGGGAAATGCTAGAGGTATCTTTCCAGCAAAGCTTTTGTTTTCCGGATCCCTTCCTCTTCGGGCTGGTTGAAGCCTTCGAACTCGATGCCAATGTAGCCTTTGAAGCCTGATGCCATCACGATGCCGAGCAGCCGCTTATAATCCATCAGGGGCTGCTCACCGTTCTCGTCGAAATCGTAGGTTTTGGCGCTGACACCACCCTTGTTAAAGGGAAGCATTTCCTCCACACCCTTGTAGCGGTCATACATTTCATCACATTTTTCCTGGGTGGTACCCCAGGGATGGCTGATACAGAAATTACCAAAGTCCGGCAGCGTGCCCACGTTCGGCAGATTCACCTGCCTCATGACGTCAGCGATCCAGAATCCTTTGGAGGACTCACTGCCGTGATTTTCAACCACCACGTTCAGATCCAAGGTTTTGCCCAGCTCGCCAAGCCGGCCAAGCGAATCAATAGATGCAGTCTTCTTATCCTCCGGATTTCCCTTGCCATGCAGGTTGACGCGCACCGTCTTGCAACCCAGCAAGTGGGCGGCTTCGAACCATTTCTTGTGGTCGGCCACTGCGCTCAATCTTGCCTTCTCTTTTGGAATGGCGAGATCGCCTTCCTCATCGATCATCAGCAGGTGGTTGACCACGCCGGCGTACCGGCTTCGTTTCAACAGCTCATGCAGGTACACGGAATTGGTGGCTGCCTTTTTGAAATCCATTTTCGCGCCGCCGAACAGGCCGTTCACATACTCGACAGCGGAAATGCCAAACGCTTTTGCTTTCTCCGGGAAATCAAGGTGGTCAAGCTTTCCCGACCGGATCGTCCTGTGAAGAGACCATTCTGCGAGCGAGATCTGAACTCCGGAAGGAGGAGTTGATGGATTTAATGACGTGAGTCCAAGAGTTGACATGGCTGCCAGCGATTGTTTAAGAAAAGCGCGTCGGTCTGACATTTTGTTGAGTTAAGGAGATGTGTTAACAATGTATGAAAAAAGGGAATGCAGACGGCCATGCTTCGGCGAACAATGTTCCCGGTGCAACGTCCTCCGGTAAACGGATCGGGCAGGCAACCTCAGGGAATGGCAAAGGCCACGATAGACCCTGCCGGGTTTTCGGGATAGCCTGAGACAGACACTGCCACGTACTGTCTTCCATTCGAGCGATATGTACAAGGGGTCGCATTCGCAACCCCCGGAAGCGTCGTCTCCCAGAGTAATTTTCCCGTCTCTTTATCGTAAGCCCGGAATTTCTTATCCCGCGTTCCCCCGATGAAGACCAGGCCGCCCGCAGTCACGATCGGCCCGCCGTAACCTTCCATCCCGGTTTCAGCCGCGCCCTTCTCGCGGAGCTCGGGAATATTCCCGATCGGAACTTTCCATTCATAATCGCCGGTGTTGAGGTTGATGGCATTCAGGGTTCCCCACGGTGGTTTGATCGACGGCTTACCCTGGGGATCATACCAGTGGCTGAAGGCTGTGAAATTAAGATAAAGTTGCAGGGTGTCTGCCGCATTTTGCGCCATCGCCATCCGGTTGTTATGAATCTCGAACACGTCCGATTCTCCAGGCCGCGGTTTTGAATCGCGCAGGCCGTAGAGGAAGGCGATGATGGCATCTTCGTTTCCCCGGAGCAACGGCCCAAAGGCAGGCATGCGACCAACACCATTTTTGATCTTGGCAAGGGCGACCTCTTTCGCCAGTTTGTTCCTGACCTCGCGCAGGGAAGGGAACAGGGGCTCGTCGCCA
>DASVOT010000423.1:0-1969 GCA_036383235.1 Chryseosolibacter sp. | reverse complement strand
TAACAATTCATAATTGAAATAAATGCAGACTTCCGGCACGAGCGGTTTGCCATCTCTGGCAGCGGACGCAACCTCCAGGGCGGTGATCAGGTTCTCGCGGGCATCCGACCGCGGTTCGCTGATCGGAAGCTGCGCGCCGGTAAAAACAACGGGTTTACCAAGACCCTCCAGCATGAAACTCAATGCCGAGGCGGTATAGGCCATCGTATCGGTGCCATGCAATACGACAAACCCGTCGCGGGTTCTGTAATGCTCTTCGATGAGCGTTGCGAGGATCCGCCAATGCTCCGGTTGAATATTCGATGAATCAATGGGCTTGTCGAACGAGATCACTGTCAATTCGAGCGCCAGATTCTTCAATGTCGGTAAGTGATGAAGAATCAGGCTGAAATCAAAAGGCACGAGCACGCCCTGCCGATCGTACGTCATTCCAAAGGTACCCCCCGTGTACAGGATGAGAATACTCGCCCGCGCTTTCCCGGGAGAAGCCGTGTTGATGGTAATTGTGTGGATGTCCATATGGTGAGAAGCGTTCGCGCGTATCAAAGAACCAGGGATGTCACAGGGTGTATCTTGAAAAGGGCCAGCGCGTTTTTAGTTGTCTGACCCTGCAACTCTTCCAGGGTGATACCCATGATCTCTGAAACTTTTTGAGCGATAATCGGAATATAGGCCGGCTCGTTCCGCTTCCCGCGGTGCGGCACGGGCGCGAGGTACGGACTGTCAGTTTCAAGGACGATCTTTTCCAACGGCACTTTCCCGAGCACAGGATCCAGTCCGCCCTTTTTGAATGTCGCTACTCCCCCAATGCCGAGCGAGAAATTGAGTTTTGCAATCTTTTCGGCCTGGTCCGCGGTTCCCGTAAAGCAGTGAAACACCCCCGTGAGGTTGCCGTCCTGAAGGTGTTGCACAAGGTCGATCGTCTGATCGAGACTTTCGCGGCTATGAATCACGATCGGCAAATTGAATTTCTTCGCCCACCCGACCTGGATGCGGAACGCTTCGCATTGCTGATCCCAGAAAGTCTTGTCCCAATAAAGGTCGGTGCCGATCTCTCCTATGGCCGAGAACCTCCTTTTCGAAAGCCAGTCTTCCACAACGTACAGCTCACGCTCGAAATCCTTTTTCACAGAACAGGGATGAAGGCCCATCATCGGGAAGCAGTCGGGATACTGGTGTTCTACCTCCAGCATCCGGTCGATGGTGGACCGATCCACGTTCGGCATCAAAATCTTCATGACCTTGTTTTCGGCACTGCGCTGCAGCATGTCGGCGCGATCCGCCTCGAATTCGTCCGCATAAATATGCGCATGGGTGTCAATCCAGTAGTTCATAGCATGGTCTGCTAAAGATTCGCCCGGGTGACAGGCAGCAGTTCATCTGCTTTCAAATATCGACTGTGCAGGCTGATATTGAGGGATACATGAGCGGATTTTTTTATCTTCACCCTGAACAATCCATTACAACCGCATGAATTCAAGACGGACGTTTATCAGGAAGTCGGGGTCATTAGTGGCGGGGGCGGCTTTATCGCCGCTGCTGCGCGTAAAAGCGGGCAGCACCACCTCGCAAAGCGATAAATTGAATGTCGCGCTTGTCGGTTGCAAGGGCATGGGCATGTATGACCTTACCGATCACCTGAAACAGCCCGGTGTCGAATGTGTTGCCCTCTGCGATGTCGACAACAATATTCTCCAGGAACGCGCGAAGACTGTAGGTGAGCTGCAGGGAAAAACACCGAAGCTTTACGGCGACTATCGCCGTGTCATCGACGACCGCGACGTTCATGTTGTGATCATCGGAACGCCCGACCACTGGCATTGCCTTCCGGCGGTTCATGCATGTGAGGCGGGCAAAGATGTATATGTAGAAAAGCCCCTTGCCAACTCGATACACGAGTGTGCCCTGATGCTTGAGGCAGCGAGAAAATACGATCGCGTGGTGCAGGTGGGCCAGCAGCAGCGCAGTG
>DASVOT010000422.1:0-7946 GCA_036383235.1 Chryseosolibacter sp. | reverse complement strand
TCCTTTCCCCTCGGAGCCACCTCCTTCAATATGTTTTTTAAGTCTTCCGTGCGCTCAAACTTCTTCTGAACGCGATGCTGCACCACCCGTTTTGCCACAGTTCTGGCATTGCGGATCTCTCCATACATTCCGAAGATCCTGTGTAAATCCTCCTCGGAATAGGTGTTCAGCACAATGGCCGCCGTCCGCGATATGCTTTTATCCATTCTCATATCCAGCGGTCCATCGTAACGGGTCGAGAATCCGCGCTCAGCTGAATCGATCTGATGCGACGATATCCCCAGGTCCGCCAGAATTCCATTCACCTTCGACACCCCGTTCAATTTCAGATACCTCTTCAGGAACATGAAATTGGCCTGACAAAATGTGAAAGAACGATTGCTGATTTTCTCCGCTTCAACCCGCGCATCCTCATCCTGGTCGAATGCGATCAGCCTGCCCGTCGTCAGGTGCTCCAGTATTCCGGCGCTGTGCCCGCCCCCTCCGAACGTGGCATCCACATAGATCCCGTCCGATCGGATCGCTAATGCTTCAAGGCATTGCTGCAACATCACGGGACGATGGTACACACTCATTCGTTTTCTTTATGACAGGTTTTGGCCCAAAGCCAACCGCTTAGAACCAAAAGCTTACTCATTCAAATACTTTTCAGCCAGCTTCGACAACTCACCCGGGTCCTGGATGAGATGCTTCCGGTAAATGACAGGATTCCACAACTCCACTTTGTTGCCCATTCCTACCAGTATGGCATCCTTGTCGATATTCGCGTAAGCCAGCATGTTTTTGGGAATAAGAAAACGCCCGTTGCCGTCGAGCTCTACCGTCACAACGCCAGACAAAAAATTGCGCTGCAGCTTCCTGTATTCTTCATTGAACTCATTCAACCCTGAAATCTTTGAAAACACTTTCCGGAATTCCACCATTGGGTACAAGATGAGGCATTGCTCGAACCCGCGGCGGATCACCAGCTCGTTGCCTCCCCCTTCGGGAAGCTGAGCCTTGATCCGCGCCGGAAGGACCAGACGTCCTTTTGCGTCAAGCTTGCTCTCATATTCACTGGTGAAGAAAGTCATAGACATGTAGTGGTTGTCTTTTCACCTGCCCGAACTAAAAGCGCAGGCAGGCCCTCCCTAGCAAACATAGTAAATTTGTACCACTTTCAACCACTTTCAACCACTTTTTTGCCTTCCACGCCGGAAAAAGCGCTATTCAGCCCTGCGAAATGGCTGTTTTCGTCGGAATCCACTCTTTGCAATTTATTGGATGATGCCCTTTAGAAAGAGTTCTTCGATCGCTGTGGGGCTGAATTTCAACATTTTTGCAAGCACGGCCCTTGTGTGCTCGCCAAAATGCGGCGGTGGTAGAATGTGGGAGGAAAGGTCAGGCATCCCCGGCCCGACGTACGTGCGGATCCCCGCAAGAGAATCCTTTGAAATCCTGATGTGTTCGAGGTCGGGGTCTGTCATCACCTCCCGGACATTGCGGACGAGCCCGGCGGGTATCTTCTCTTCTGTCAATGCCTTCATCAGATCCGCCGCAGTGACTTCCGAGACGGCGGCAGCTAAAACAGTGTTCAATTGGGCGCGATTGCGCACGCGCAACACGTTCGCTTTAAAGCGATCATCCTCTGAAACACGGTGGATCTTAAGGACACTGCATAACCGGGCAAACTGCCCATCTGTTCCGACCGCCAGCAGGATCTCCTTTCCGTCGACAGTTGTAAATACATCTCCGTAAGGTGCGATGTTGGGATGAGCGGAGCCCTTCTTTTCAGGGAGCTGACGACCGACGAGAAAGTTAGTGGCCTGGTTTGCCAGGGAGGCAACGGCGGCGTCAATGAGTGAAACCTCCACGAGCTGGCCTTTGCCTGTCCGGGCCCTTTCCAGAAGAGCGAGGAGCAAACCCTCTTTGAGATGATGGCTTGCCAGCACGTCCATCAACGCGACCGGCATTTTCAGTGAGCGTCCGCCAGGCTCGCCGTTCAGGTACATGAAGCCGGACTCGGCCTGAATGACCGCGTCGTAGCCAACCCTGGGGTTACTGCTGCCGTAGCCTGTGATCTGGCCGTAGATCAGCGCGGGATTCTCCTTCGAGAGGGTTTTATAGTCAACCCTTAATTTTTCTGCGTCGCCGGGTTTGTAGCTGGCAATGACGATATCCGATCTGCTGGCAAGACCGGACACAATATCCTGGCCCGCGAGGGTGGAGAGGTCTACAGCAATCGATTGTTTGCCCCAGTTTACGGAGCAAAAATAGGCAGAGCGATCATCAGTATTTTCCCCTGAAGATTTCCAGCCGCGGGTCACGTCGCCGGAAGTTTTCAGATTTTCGACCTTGATGACGCTGGCGCCCAGCTCGGCGAAAAATTGCCCTGCTCCCGGCCCGGCGAGAACCGAAGCCAGTTCCAGTACAACAAGGTCCTTCAGCTCGTTCAAGGATACGTTTTTAGGGCAAATTGTGAACGTTGGCTCAATTTGTAAATCATTTCTCGCATTTTTGTGTTTTGTCACCACATAAAGTGCAGATGAATCGACTAATCACAGTGGCTTTGCTATCCGGCGCGTTGGCGGGCTGTACGAATGATCCCGAGGACGCGACGCTGTTAAAATCCGGAATGTGGCGGGCCGTGCTTGACATCCAGGGCCGGGAATTGCCCTTCAACTTCGAAGTAACGCGCGACGAAGCGGGCGGTTACGACGCCACGCTCATCAACGGGGACGAGCGCTTGCTTCTCGACGAGGTAACGGTCAGCGGTGACTCTGTTGATATGAGGCTTCACATTTTCGACGCGGATCTGAAAGCGCGGATCTCCGGCGATACTCTCACCGGCGTCTTTGTGAAGAACTATGAAAAGAATTACCGCCTTCCGTTTGAGGCAGTGTACGGACAGGAATACAGGTTTGTACCTATAGACAGTTCCGAACAGCCTCTTGACTTCACCGGGAAGTACGAAGTAACTTTCGTGCACAACGACACAGTCGGGAATAAAATGGACACCACAAAGGCCGTTGGTATTTTTCATCAGTCGGGCAACCATGTGACGGGAACGTTTATGACGCCGACGGGGGATTACCGGTTCCTGGAGGGAAATGCCGTTGGCCGCGAGATGCAGCTCAGCACCTTTGACGGGAACTACGCCTATTTGTTTCGCGCCACGATGGAGGAGGGCGGAGGTCTCCGCGGAGAATTTTTCTCGGGCAAAACCCGGAGCGAGGAGTGGGTGGCGAAGCCAAACGACGATGTGCGGCTGCCGGACGCTGAATCGCTCACGTACCTGAAAGAGGGATACGATCGCATCACCTTCACTTTTCCCGACGCGGATGGAAAGCCCGTCAGCCTCGGCGATGAGAAGTACCGGGGCAAGGTGGTCATCCTGCAGCTGATGGGAAGCTGGTGTCCGAATTGCATGGATGAAACCCGCTTCCTCGCGCCCTGGTATCATGACAACAAAGACCGCGGCGTGGAGATCATCGGCCTGGCCTACGAGCGTCTCGCGGATTTTAACTACGCGAGCGCAAGAGTAAAAAAGATGGCTGAGAAGATGGCGATCGAATATGATATCCTCATCGCAGGAACGAACGAAAAGGGCATGGCGTCGAAGAGCCTGCCCATGTTGAACGATGTGATGGCTTTTCCCACGACGATCTTTATTGGTAAGGACGGAAAAGTGAAAAAGATCCATACCGGTTTCAACGGACCCGGTACGGGCGCATATTACGACCAGTTCATCGAAGACTTCAATGAGACCGTGAATGAGCTGCTGAAGGAAAATTTCACCGCGGAGCGATAAATGAAAAAACGCGTGGTAGTCGGATTATCGGGTGGCGTGGATTCCAGTGTCGCCGCCTACCTGCTTCAACAGCAGGGGTATGATGTGATCGGCATGTTCATGAAAAACTGGCATGACGATTCGGTCACGATCAGTCCGGAATGCCCGTGGCTCGACGACAGCAACGACGCCATGATCGTGGCACAACATCTCGGCATCCCGTTCCAGGCAATCGATCTCAGCGCCGAGTACAAGGCGCGGATCGTGGATTACATGTTCGCCGAATACCAGAATGGACGGACGCCGAACCCCGATGTGCTCTGCAACCGCGAAATCAAGTTCGATGTATTCCTGTCCAACGCGCTTAAACTCGGGGCGGATTACGTGGCCACGGGGCATTATGTGCGCAAAGATTCTTTTGAAAAAGACGGCAAAACCGTCTACCGCCTGCTGGGCGGGAAAGATCCGAACAAGGATCAGAGCTACTTTCTCTGCCAGCTTACGCAGGAGCAGCTGTCCCGGTCATTGTTTCCGGTCGGCGACCTGCTGAAACCCGAAGTACGCGCCCTTGCAAAGCGCATCGGGCTCCTCACCGCAGACAAGAAAGATTCGCAAGGATTGTGCTTTGTGGGCAAGGTGCACCTGCCGGATTTTCTGCAGCAAAGGCTGGAGCCGAAAAAAGGGAAGGTGGTGGAACTCCCCGCCACCGCAAGCGCCTTCAGCAATGGCTTCGCCGATGACGATCTCCCGGCGCTGACAGCACCCTATCGGCTGGAAGCCGCCGAAGGCAAAATTGTCGGCGAGCACAACGGCGCGCATTATTACACCATCGGCCAGCGCAAGGGTTTGAACCTGGGCGGCCATGCTAAGCCCTTGTTCGTCATCGGCACCGATACGCGCGATAATATCATCTACACAGGAATGGGTGAGGACCACCCGGGCCTTTACAGACGCGGTTTGTTTATCTCCGCTGCCGACGAACACTGGATCCGCGAGGACCTGAGACCCGCCATTGGCGAGAGCCGCAGGTACATGACGAGGATACGCTATCGCCAGCGTTTGGAAAGCTGCACGCTTTACCAAAAGGCCGAAGGCGCGTACCTTATTTTCGACAGGCCTCAGAAGAGTGTGACGCCGGGACAGTTTGCCGCGTGGTACGACGGCGAGGAACTGATCGGCTCCGGCGTGATCAACCGCTAATCCTTGAGCCCGCTCACCCCGCCCGATACAATAAACTTCATCGCGGCGGGACCGGAGATCTTTAAAGGGATAATATTCTCTTTCGGCACAAAGTAGTGATACCCCGAGATGGCATATGAATGTGGAATGTACACCACCACCATTTCATGAAGCCCAAGCTCGGTGAGATCCGACTGGGTAACAAACCCGATCTGGTGCAGCTCGTTCTCCTTGTTGAGCCTGACCAGCACCGGCTTGTTGAATTTTCGTTTGTCGCCTACTACAGCCCCGAGCAGGTCTTTTACAGTTGAATAGATGATCTTCACCAGGGGAATCCGGTTCATCCCCCGGTCGAACCAGGAGCCCATTGTCTTGAAAATGAAGTTGGTTGACAGGTATCCGATCAGGGTGATGACGGAAAAGATAATCAGGAAACCCAGCCCCGGATAGGGAAGGTTCAGCCTTGCGTCAAGCCAGGTGAACGATATATATATGAAGTATGCGGTAGCCAGCAGGGGCACGATGAAAAGAGTACCGCTGAAGAAATACCGGAGAATCCTGCCTGCAATGGGGTTCATGGACGCAAGTTAGAAAAAAGCCCAACGCACTTGCTCGCTGTCAATGAATAAAGTCCGCGCCCCGCGTCGGGGAAACCGGTGGAGGGCAGGGCACTGACTCACGCATAGGGTGCGGGGTGGATGGCCCTTGCCAGCGCCAGCCTGATCACTTCATCCACCTGCTCATCGATGGTGATGTGGGTAGTATCGATCACGATGGCGTCGGCAGCCTGGCGCAGGGGGCTGACGGCCCGGCCTGTATCGATCTTGTCGCGTTGGAGTATATTGTCGATCACTTCATCGAGGTCGACAAGCTGATCGCGCTGTAACAATTCTTTCTGCCGGCGGAACGCCCTGATCAAAACATCGGCCGTCATAAAAAGCTTGAGTTCCGCATCCGGAAACACAACGGTGCCGATATCGCGGCCGTCCAGCACAACCCCTTTCTCTTTTCCCATCCGGCGCTGTTGCTCCACCAGCGCCATGCGCACCTCTTTCAGAGCGCTGACCTGGCTCACATTTTCGGAAACACGCATGGAACGGATCTCCGACTCGACGTTCAGTCCGTTCAAAAATGTCTCCGATACGTTTTTGGAATTTATTTTAAAGGAAATGTGGATCTGTTGGAGCGCTTTCGAGACTTCCTTCGGATTTGTCGACGCAATGTGATGGTCCAGGAAATACAGCGTCACCGCCCGGTACATCGCCCCGGTGTCGATGTAGCGGTAGCCCAGAACGCGGGCAACGTGCTTGGCGGTTGTGCTTTTTCCGCACGCGGAATATCCGTCAATTGCGATAACAATTTTTCTAAAATGCATCAGCAATCCTTTAAAGGACAGGGTATCGGTTTACCGGGCTTAAGTTTCTTGTTCTTGTGATGATGGGTGGACGCACAACCATCCGCAACCAGCATGAAGACGGCGAAGAGCAAAACGAAGATCGATCTTGATTTGAGCATTTGTATGATCAGGTTGGATGTAAAAGTAAAAAAAAGAAATTACTCCGTCTTATGCTCGTAGCTCATCCTGAAGCCAATTTTCTGCGCTCCCCCCAGCTCCAGGGTGTGGTCTTTCTTCTGATTGAGGGTAATGGATTTCACCTCGGTGAATGCGGGGGCCACCAGGTCGTTCTCGATCGCCATTTTCAGGACGATTTTCACCACTTTCTTGAGGTCCTCCTCCGTTAGCGGATTTTCTGAAATTTTATTGTACGGCTCCAGGTCTTTTTCTCCTTCAATGAAAAAGCGGTTTTCGTGATTCACCATCAGGCGCGCGAGCAGATAGCCGGGGTCATTGTTGCGGTTGTATTTAAGGGATTCCGCCATGAAGTTGTAAACCATTACCTGTCCGAAATACCGGTTCACATCGTTCTGCCTGATGTACTCGTCGCTCATCACATGGTGAGTCTCCTCGAGTGTAACGATGTTGGTGTTCATGACAAAAATGAGCATGTCGCCGGCCAGCTTTACATCAAACTCAAGATCGCTGATGAGGTTGAACTCCACGGTAACGTCCTTGTCATTGGGCTTTGCCCGGCGCTTTAATTCGGCGACGATGCTGATGGCTTCGGCCTGGAGAATGGAAAAGGCTTTGCAGATATGTTTATAAGCCGTTTGCTTGGCCGTCGACTTACTTTCCAGCAGGTGTTTGATAAATTTTATCGGATCTTCTGAATTCAGCCCCATTCAAGTCTTTTTACGGTTTTTTGTCACTTAATTATCTAATTTTATGCCTGCATGCGGTCCTCCCGCTGGAAAAGCGGCTATCTGAACAGGCAAGCTCTCGCCGCCGCATCCTGATTTCAAACACGAAAACAAGCAACATATGGAGAACAGGGAAGAAGGTAAAAACGAAAAATCATTCAAAAACTTCGGCAAAAAAGTAGACGAGTTCCTTTCCGAGCTACACGAGGCCGGCGAAAGGCTCCAGAAAGAGTTCGAGCAGAAGTTTGAGGAGTTAAAGGTAACGGCCGACAAGCTGAAAAAGGAGGCGGAAAACAGGGAACGCTGGAAAGAGGTGGAGACGAATCTGAAAAAAGCCGCTGACGAATTCAGCAATGCCTTTAAAGCGGCCTTCCGCCCCCGGGAGGGAGGGGCCCGTAAGGGAGGTGAGTCCTTGTGAAGGTATAGGGTATAGAGGTATAAGGGTATACGGTGGGTATACGGGTATATGGATATACGGAGCTAAGGGTATAGGGTATAGGGTATAAAGGTATAGGGGCGATGGCATCAAGATACTTTGTGCCCCTTTGTGTCTTAGTGTCTTTGTGGCGGAAAATGGATATACGGATATACGGATATATGGATATATGGATATACGGATATACGGAGCTAAGGGTATAGGGTATAAAGGTATAATGGTATAAAGTATAGGGGCGATAGCATCAAGATACTTCGTGCTCCTTTGTGTCTTAGTGTCTGTGTGGCGGAAAATGGATATACG
>DASVOT010000421.1:0-4111 GCA_036383235.1 Chryseosolibacter sp. | reverse complement strand
CTTGTTGATCTCCATGTCGTAGGTGACCAGGTGCTTCCGCATCGGGATGATCTCGTTTGCGATCACCTCCCCTGTCTTGCGGGCAAACTTCCCGTAATCCCACCACTTCACTTCGTCCGCGTACATGTCCGGGAGCCCGTGGCCATCCTGTTGAAAATCGACAATATCCGTGAGCGCAAGGTTCTGATTGTAACCTGTTTTTCCCATCGACGAACAAACGACCCTGTAATTTTCAAAAGCTTTCACGCAGGAGTCGAAGCGCACCGCCAGGGTGGAAAGATCCCCGATGGCTCTTTCATCCGCGCGCAGGTACAATTGTTTCTCGGAAGGAAATTTTTTCTGCAGGGTGAGGAAGAGCGCATTGGCTTTCCTGTAGGTGGCATCCGCAAGGCCGAAAAAATGCGCGGCCATCTTGACCTGGCCGATCCGCTCCTTGAGGCCCTCTATCTTCTTTTCGATATCGAACTGTACGTCAGAAAGCTTTACACCGAATTCGCCCGTGCGCAGGTCGCGGCGATTATACGCCTGGTAGTATTCCTTGTTTTTCCGGATCTCCCGTTCGTCAATCAGCTTATAGGATTTGTCAAAATACAGGATCGCCGAATCCATGTTGGCGACTGCGATGTCCGTTTGCTTCAGAATATCGTTCTTCGCGGCTTTTTCCTGGAAGATATTCCCCATGAAAAGGAAGGCGTTGGGGTTGTCAGTCGTTTGCCGCAGGTAGGCCTTCAGGAACGGCTCGGCCTGTTCATACTGTTTTGTGTTTAGCAGGGCATAAATATCTTTGTATTTGGCTTTTTGAGCGTGGGCGGCAGAAATCAGGAGCAGCAAGCCGAACTGGATTAACCCAATTTTTGTCATGTAGTGGGATTTATTACCGAAATTACTTAAAATCAATACATTAAGATAGATTTTTTACATAAACAGGTCTGAATGAACACCGCATTGATGAGCGACAAACTGAAAAAGATAGCGCGCGCCGCCAAACCCTGGGCGTTTCTGGTGGGTGCCTTCCTGGTCTTAAAGGTAACCGGCGCAGGCAGCGCTATTTCGGATTTTACCAGGGCGGCCGCCATGAAAACCGGCGCCATGGACATAGAGCCCGAAACCACCGTCACCGGCGGCCAGGCCTTCGACTACGATTTCACCATCAGGGACCTTCAGGGAAACAAACTTTCCATGAACGAGCTGAAGGGCAAAGTTATCTTTCTTAATCTGTGGGCTACCTGGTGCGGCCCCTGCCGCGTGGAGATGCCCTCCATCCAGAAGCTGTATAATTCCGTCGACAAAGACAAGATCGCCTTCGTGATGCTTTCCCTTGACCAGGACAACCAGTCCGACAAGATCCGGCAGTTTGTCTCCGGCAAGGAATTTTCGTTTCCCGTCTACCAGCCCGCAAGTCCGCTGCCGAAAATGCTACGCGTGAATATGATCCCCACCACCTTCATCATCGGCGCCGACGGAAAAGTGCGGACGAAAAAAACGGGCATGGCGAATTATGATACGGAGGAGATGAGGGATTTCCTGGCGAAGCTGGTCGCGGAGTAGAGCGTTTGGCTAGTTGGCTATTGGCTTTTGGCTGATGGCTTGTAAGACACGAATCTTGTTCATGAAAAAACTCGTGGTATTGTCGGGGGCGGGAGTCAGCGCCGAAAGCGGAATACCGACCTTCCGCGATTCCAACGGTTTATGGGAGGGATATGACGTCATGCAGGTGGCGACTCCCGAAGGATGGGAAGCGGACCCCGCGCTTGTGCTGGACTTTTACAATCAGCGGCGGAAGCAGGCGCTTCAGGCCATGCCCAACCGCGGTCATGAGATCCTCGCGGACCTGCAGAAATATTATGAGGTGACTGTCGTCACGCAAAACGTCGACAACCTGCACGAGCGCGCAGGCTCCCGGCAGGTGATCCACCTCCATGGAAGTCTTTTCGAGGCGCGAAGCACCGTGGATGAAAGCCTCGTCTACCCCATCGAAGGGTGGGAATTGAAATTGGGCCAGCTCTGTGGGAAGGGATCGCAGTTGCGTCCCAATATCGTCTGGTTCGGCGAGATGGTTCCCATGATGGACGTCGCCGCCAAATATGCCGCGAAAGCGGATATCTTCATCGTTGTGGGCACCTCCATGGTCGTGTATCCGGCCGCCAGCCTCATCCACTATGTGCCGCACGACTCCATGAAGTACATAGTCGATCCCAAACGTCCTGATGTCGGAAACATACCCTTCACCACCTTCGTCGAAGAGAAAGCCTCCACCGGCATGGAGAAGATCTGGAATTGGCTGGTCGAACAATAGACAGGTGCCAGGTGCCGGTTGCCAGGCGCCGGATGCCGGATGGTAAGGTATAAGGGTATAAGGGTGCCAGGCGCCGGGTGCCAGGCGCCGGGTGCCAGGTCCCGGGTGCCAGATCCCAGGCGCCAGGCGCCAGGCCCTAAGTGTAAACTTATTTTAGGACGATACATGGAGCCGCTCAGCGGCGGAGCCCCGGGAACCCAACATGGTCCCGGATGCCAGGTACCGGATGCTAAGGTATAAAGGTATAAGGGTATAAGGGTATCATTGTTGTCCGGGAAAAATCTATTTCCATTTTGTTGAAAGGTGGAGCGGGTATGTCTCTTGCGTAGCTGGTGCCCGATCCTGAAAGGATCAATAGCCCCGCATGAAATGCGGGGGTGGCACGGCGAGGGGTCTAACCCCGAAGGGGTTGAATAAAACTCTTCGACAGGTGCCCACAACCACGACCTCATGCGCAAAACCTCATCGGAAGACAAATCAATCGTCCCATTTGCGATTTCAATTCAACCCCTTCGGGGTTAGGCTCCATTTGTACCATGCAAACCCGGGTTGTCACCCGGAGCTACTAATGTTAAACCCCTTCAGGGTAAGGGGACAGAACCGATTCATCGGGAGGGTGCTATTGTCGACTGTCAATCACTGTTGTCAATCGACCATAGACCCGCGCTGGCAGCCGCTACACTTAATGGCAGGGATTTTTTATCCACTTCGCGGATCCAAAAAATAACGATATGGCTACCAGAACAAAAAAAGCGGCTGCGAAAACCAGGCCTGTAAAGAAAGCGGCCACGCCGATTAAACGCAGCCGGCCGGCGTTGACGGCGAAGACGGCGTCCGCGGCAAAAGCCCCGGCAAAGGATATTGCGGCCACTTACAACCGGTTCAAGGAATTCGAAGGCAAGAAATATACGGGCATGAAGGTCGGCCGCAGCCA
Organism: Chryseosolibacter sp.; assembly: GCA_036383235.1. Lineage (GTDB taxonomy): Bacteria > Bacteroidota > Bacteroidia > Cytophagales > Cyclobacteriaceae > Chryseosolibacter. Next base: position 881 of record DASVOT010000421.1, on the reverse strand, counting down.
CAAGTGGTATTACGACAAAGGCGAATGGAAAGAGACGAAGATCACGCCCGACGAGTGGCAGATCCATTACGCGGTCACCAAGCGCCGGGCGGGAAAGGCGCCCGAAGGTTCCGGAGTTCCGGTGGGAACCGAATACAACTGGTACATCCTCGCGCACCAGAACGTGAAGAAGCTGAACGCGAACGACTACTCCACCGAGATGACCGGCGTCAAATACAAGCTTGCCCACAAGCGCGCCGACAAAACCACGTGGAGCGCCTCCGACAAAGCCCAACGCAAACGCCTCATCCGCATCTTCCAGGGAATGATCGAACAACTGGAACGCGAGCTGCGGGAAGGGTGAGGGTCCTGCGGATCCCTTAAGGTATAGGGGTATAAGGGTATAAGGATATACGGATATACGGATATAGGGATATAGGGATATCATTGTTGTCCGGGGAAAATCTATTTCCATTTTAATTCCTTTTTTCCAAGGCTGTGAAGTAGTTTTTTTGATTTTTCGAGAACCAAGCTTCCCTGAAGAACGAGGATTGATCAGGTAGCGGGGAGACTTAGGACCACTTGTCCGGTAAGTTCAGACCGGCTCGTACGACCATCGGTCCAATTTTGTTGAAGAGGTGAAGCGGATACGTCTCTTGCACCTCCGATTCCGATCCTGAAAGGATCAAATATCATTAGCCCCGCATGAAATGCGGGGTCGAACGACGAGGGATCTAACCCCGAAGGGGTTGAATAAAACTCTTCGACAGATGCCCCCACCAGGCCTCACGCGAAAAACTCTATCCAACGACAAAGCAATCGTCCCATTCGCGATTTCAATTCAACCCCTTCGGGGTTAGGCTCCATTGTACCATACAAACCCGGGTTGTCACCCGGGGCTA
>DASVOT010000420.1:0-7901 GCA_036383235.1 Chryseosolibacter sp. | reverse complement strand
CTTGCATGGGCGATCTTTTTTTGGGCGACGACTTTCATCACAACGGGGCTTTCCGTTTCAGCTACGGTTTTGAATACACGTATATGGTCGAATCAGGAAAGGGAAGCAAGGCCTTTCCGTTTCCTTCGTATGACCTGTACGACTGGTACGTGAAACTGGGAAGCCTGAGGAACGTCAACGAAAAATATTTCCACGGCGCCATTCCCACCTGGAATGACTTCGTGAAACACCCTGCCTACGACGATTTCTGGCAGCGGAATTCACCCCTCAGCTATGTAAAATACCCGGAGGTGCCCATGCTGCACGTCGGCGGCTATTACGACCAGGAAGACATCAACGGCCCCCAGCTGATGTACTCGCACATGGAGAAAACAGATTCTGCAAACCGGAACTTCATTGTGCTCGGTCCCTGGAAACATGGACAATGGGCCGGAGACAAATGCGATAGCCTGGGAAAAATTTCGTTCGAAAGAAGAACCGGCGATGATTTCCGGATGCTTCAGAAAAAATGGTTCGACCACTGGCTTAAAGGAGCAGGCGACGGGAAGTTTGACGAGGCAACTGCATTTCAGACAGGCGCCAATGAATGGAAATCCTACAGCACCTGGCCTCCGAAAGAGGCGGAAATTAAAAAATTGTACATGGGGCCTGATAACAAGTGTACTTTCGAAAAACCTGCCACCAGGGGATTTGTTTCATACATAAGTGATCCCGCCAAACCAGTTCCGTATCGAACGCTTCCCATAGAAGCTACTTACGGCCCCGGAAGCCGGTGGGGATCATGGCAGGTCGACGACCAGCGATTCGCCTGGTCGCGACCCGACGTCGCCAGTTTCAGTTCCGACACGTTGACTAAGGATATAGTTGTCACCGGGAAAATTAAAGCTCATCTGATCGCCAGCACGAGCGGCAGCGATGCAGACTGGATCGTCAAGCTGATCGATGTCTATCCTGCCATCGACAAGGAGAGCCTGCCGATGAGCGGCTACCAGCTTCCGGTCGCGATGGAAGTCTTCAGAGGCAGATTCAGAAAAAGTTTTTCAAATCCGGCCCCGCTGGTGCCCGGTAAAGCGGAAGAATTTGTCATTGACCTGCATGACATCAATCACGTCTTCCAGAAGGGCCACAAGCTGATGGTACAGGTACAGAGCACCTGGTTTCCGCTCATCGACCGGAATCCTCAAACCTATGTGCCCAACATTTTCGAGGCCAGGGAATCAGACTTCAAAAAAGCGGAGCAGCGCATCTATTTCAGCAGCTACGTCGAGCTGCCCGTGATGGGGCACTGAATCAATTGACAATGGGCAGTTGACAATCGACCATACGGAACCAACCCGGCTATTCCTCAATTTTGCCATTGTTCAACTTCTCAATTATTCAATAGCGTCTGCTTCTAAATGCATTCGAGGCAAGAAAGGGTATAGGATGTCCCTAAAAAAACTTTGTGTCCCTTTGTGGCTTTGTGGCTAAAAATACATATCGGGACCGGAAGGGTTTTATATAAATTCGATAAATTTGTTGCGCATGGGCGATCCGATGGGAGACAGTAAAGATCAGCAGAATCTCAGAAAGCAGGATGCGCGCTTCCATCTCGCCAATGAGCGAACCTTGCTCGCCTGGTTGCGGACAAGCATCGGAATTATGGCGTTTGGCTTTGTGGTGGTAAAGTTTTCCATTTTCATCAAGCAGCTCGCCTATTTAGTGGGGAAGGACGTTGTCGTGCCACAAAGCGGATACTCTTCTTTTATTGGAATCCTCCTGGTCGCAGTGGGCGCCATTGTCATCCTGCTGGCATTTATCAAATTCAAGCAGACGGAACAGCGGATCACAGACGATTCCTACAGACCTTCCTCGAAACTCATTACCTTCATCACAACAATCATTCTGATCATAAGCGTGTTGCTCATTTTATACCTCATCTCAAACTCGCTGGCAATAAAGGAGTTGTGAAGCCCGCGGAGCAAATAGTAAGAAATGACGTGCGTTCATGTTAAATTAAGTCACTCGGATGACCGTTGATTTAACCTTGCTTCTATGGAAAAAAAATTACCCATCGCGTTGCTGGCCACCGCGATTTTCTCCGCCTCCTTTGCTCAGCCAGAGTCGCCATCGAAAGCCAGGCCCTGTAACGCCTTCATTTTCGTCAGGGCGTTGAAGCAACCCGATGCAATGAGCAGCTGGGCCACCGCCTTCACGATCCTTTACTCGCGGAAATACGGTGACCCGAGAATTACCATCGAGAACGCTTTGAAGAAATACGGCGATCAATACGTGGATATTTTCAAACAGGGCAAGGGAATAAGCGCAAAAGATGAAGCCGCGTTGTATGCGTCCGCCAAAATGGAAGTTCTTCAGTTCAAAGGAACAACCGTTGACTCATGGTGTTCTCTGCTGATGGACCAGCCTTTCGTCGGAGTGGCGGTCGAAACCAAACCTCCGCTGGGCACGACGCATGCTTTTGTGGTCCATGGTCTCAAAGGCGACGGCACACCGGCCGGGACGTTCTTCAATCTCGTCGATACTGCCGACGGCCGAAGCCGGACGATGCCATTCAATGAGTTCACCGCGCTTTTTCACGGACCGGTTCAGGTCTTTTACTGGCGCCGATAGGTTCGCGTTTTTCATTTGATTTCCTGGACAACGTCGGTGGGATCCGTCTAAAGCAACTCCAGTATCGTGCCGGCTATGTGCTGTGATCTTCCTTTCGTAGCGAAATAATAGGTCACCAGTATCCGCTTCTTATCGAGCATGACCGCCCAGGGATAACCAAGATCGGTGGTCGTGCCGTCATCGCGAATAACCAACTCCGGCGACGTATCGAAATCTGTGCACTCGGCATTCAGGATGCGCGCGCGTATTCCGAAGGGTTTATGGCGGTAGCCGTAGACGACCAGCACACGGTTGTCGGGCAGGCGAAGCGCTTGCAGCGGATGTCCCTGAAACCCCATCGTCTGCCACGGCTCAAAAGTTTTTCCTCCATCCTTTGACCGGGCAATGCAAGCCTGATCATCGAGGCCTGCGGTGCGCAGGAAAGCAACCAGGTCGCCTTTCGGTGTCTCATAGAGGGACGTTTCATTGAAGGAGACTCGTTCATCTATCGCAACCGGGGCCGAATATTTCCAGGTGCGCCCTTTATCCTTTGAAACAAGCAGGTGGGTGGACGTCTTTGTTTCCGGCGCAGTCGAATCCGACGCGGCAACCACCCAATAGATGTTGCCATTCTTTCCTTCACACAGGGCGCCTCGGTTGTAAGCGGGCAACGGTTCGCCGGTGGCGCTGTTGTTAAGTTCCGGCTCAATGTGCGGTGGATAAAGTGGTCCTTCCCAGCGCCTGCCTCCGTCCGCTGAGCGCATCACATAACCGCCGAGGAAGACCACACCCGGCGCCGATTCAAAGACCGGACGTTTCAGGTTCGGAATACCCTCGGGCCGGACAAACGCCCATGCGTAACTGGTGCAGAGGATCATTCCATCGCGGAGTTGTAACAAGCACGGGTCCTGCGATCCTCCAAAGGGGTTCGCATAGATTAGAGCCGGTTCTTTGTCCCACGAGATGCCATCCCTGGAAGTAACCTTCATGAGGTAGCTGTTAGGGTCCACGTGGCTGGTCCCCTTCTCCCCGAAGATCCTTCTGTCGGGGGCGCGACGAAAAGCGACGATGATCTCTCCATCCGGGCGTCTGATAACGGAAGGAAATGCGCAGTGAAACCGAGGGTCTTCATAGATCACGATGTCGCGGACCTTTCGTACGGCGGGAATGGAATCACCGCGAGCGAAAAGAACATTTTCCGCGCTCCCTGGTACTCCGGGTGACCAGAGACCAAGTAAAGATACAAGCATGGCGCTGACGAAAATGCCGTTCATGGGAAGTCAAGTTAGCGAAAACAATTTATGGGTCTAAATTTGATTTGCGAATAACAACAATTTCTGAGGACCATGGCCGGCATCCCATTCCTCGTCTGAAACCGTTGGTTGCTGACTTTGGTTTTAAAAAAGCCGCACGGCAGGTCAGGCAGCCTCTGCTAAAAATTAACGTTATAGTCCTTATCAATTTTTCGGAGAATGGCTCTATCGTAGCGTCTCTTGTCAGTGCAAGAGGTGTGAACTTGAAGACTCTTTGATAAAGATGATTAAATCATAATCGTCCTTAAGGTTTGTCTCGGAGAATTCGTTATCCGTTTTCACGGCTCCGACATCTCTGAATTCAAGGTTTCGGAAAAACCATCCCGTCCTTTCTTCCTCGGTCTCACTCATGGTACGGAGGTCGAGGAGGAAGATGGGTTCATCCAAAGAGTTGAAAACATCTTCATATGTTCCCACATAGGGGTCTTGAGCCTTGTAGGAGCCCAAGCCCTTAAATCCCGTTGCAGTGTAAAAACCATCATGAAATGCAAAGCCAATCGAAAGGTAATCCGCGCCCAACGAGTCGTGGAGATATCGGCCCATGCTCAGCTCCGTCTTCTTGATATGAAAATTGTGCGCCCAAAGTGCGATCTTGGCTTGACGATTACTCGACTTGATCCAAAGTAGATTCTCGGCCATAAATTTGTCGCGCGTCATTCCATCGTAGTTTATATACTGACTGATGATCCGGATATTCTGCAGAAGCCAACGCTTTTCCCGTTCCGTTTTACCCGATTCGGATACGAGATGCCTGACCATGTTGAGCTGTTTCTCAAGCTCCAAAGAATCCGTCTTCGGGGCCGGTAATTGCTGGCTCACCTTTTCATCACCGAGACTTGTCTTAACCGACGACAGCATACTTAAGACCGTCTTATCATTGGAAAAGGCAGCTTCCAGTTCTTTCAACGCTCCGGAATAGAATTGCATATCGAAGCCGGTAAATTGAATTTCGCCCCCTTGCTCACTGTAAACCCTCATCCATTCCACCATGTCGAGCACTTCACGTGTTTGCCAGGTCCAGAAGTACATACCCTGCAGCAGGTCTGCGGCATTGCCCTCTCCATACCGAACGTAGTCATTGACACGATAAGCTTCCGGCATGTTTGCTTCGATTGAAAAAGTGTTGAAACCGCATGTTTCCGCCATGTATTTTATAATGCGGTGTTTCATTTGGAAGATCTCACTCGAACCATGAGTGACCTCGCCCAGGGCAACCACTTTCGCATCTGCAACAATGCCTTTTAATACGTCGAGGTCAGTGCTCACAGGTGAGGCCGGGTTGTACGTCTCTAAGGGATGTATGTGGCGCTTTAACCATGCAAGATCACCTGCTGTTGGGCCGGCGGTTAATGGCTGTCCATCAACGAATCTTAGTCCGTCGATAAAAATCTCGAAATCGTCAAACCACGCCGTTCCTTGTCCAGAAAGAAGACCGCCGAATTCAATGTGATTTGCGGCCGTATCTATTGCGACAGAAATTTTAACGTCGGTCCATCCATTACTACCCGTTAAACCACGGCCATCCATTTTGTCCAGGGTAAGCGACATGTCTTTGTTAACGACACTCCAGAAAAGGCCGGCATATCCACCTGTAACATTCTCGGTTTTTATTCGCGCTCTGAACTCAATGCTCTTACCTTTTCCCATGGAAAGGGGAAAATTCGCTGAGCATACGCCATACGCGCCCTTGGAAGGATTCTCGCTTTGAATCCGGAGACTTTTTCCGGGTGACACATGTTCGCTGCTGTCAAGCGTTATGGCGTACCCACTTTCAACCATCCGCCATTTTTGAGGGCGGTTAGTACCCGTTATTTCATACTCAAAACCAAGGTTAAGAAAATGCTGTCCCGCTGCGGAAGTCAAACAACACGTGAACAGTATCGTAAGGATCTTATTCATGGATATCGTTGAGCTGAATCAAGACAGACTAAAGAAAGGCTTGAGAATCGACCACCACGATCACAAATTTTCACCCGTCTCACCAATCACTTCAACGGCCCGATATATTTTGTTGCCATCACCACATGATCATACTTGATATGGTGCTCAACACCAGCAGGACTTGTATCATCATAGTACTCGATCCAAAGGTGATTGACATTCAGGCCGTCCTTTCGCCAGCGAAACCCTTCAAACGGGGGATCGTCCGGACCTTCATCCCAATGATCCTTTATCCATTTGCCCCTGGGAAAACCCTTCCGCCAGTGTCCCACCTTTACGCCATCCTTCCAGATCGCCAGCTCGCCGTCTGAGTCAGTGACCGGGTAGTTCAACTTTGCCATCACCTCGATACACGTCCACTTGTCGTACGCTACTGCCGGCTTTCGAGGATTCGTCATCACATTGCCATAACAGTGCACGCCGCCGTCGTAGCTCTTCATCTCCGGCCAATAGAGATAGACATCGTAATACTTGTCGTCGTTATTCGGCTCAAGCGATACACTCAGCCTTCCGTCAACACCGCAGGTTCCGGCTCGCGGATACGGGTAACTGAGCACCGGGTTATACCCTCCGAACCAAACCGCTTCATGGTGAATAAACCCTTTGGAGCTTGCGGGGTATTTGACGTAATACCTTAAGTAAACCGTACTGTCAAATCCCGGAGTAAAATGCCTGAACAAATGGCCCCCGGTGTTTTGTCCGCCAACGCTGGTGATGCGAATTGACTTCGAACCTGCCTTGCTGCCTTCCGGCACATCGCCGTCCAGCGACATCCCTCCCGGATTCAAAACATCCGTGTACCGGCCAATGACAGCATTCAGATCGTCATCAAATTTCTCGACATATAAGACACTGGAATCATTCTCGATCCCCTCATCGCCAGCATAGTTCCCGGCGATTCCCAGTTCCACTTCGCCTGAAAATGGCTCACCGGCGTCCCCCTGGGGCGCGGGTTCCTGTTTGGAAGGGAGTCCGTCTTTTTCGCACGACCCCATGATCGAGACGATGGAAACAATCAGGATGTAAATTCTTCTGAAAGAAAGCAGCTTCATAAAATCATCACACTTTTTTTGATTGGATAATTTAACGAAACAAATTCATTCTGATGCAGTCCCGATTCTGAAAGTTTATTTCGTCGCGTCCTTTCATCCCCTTCCTAAACATCCGCAACTTTTTTTCAACGCAGTCCATGTATTCCGGCGCCATGCCGCTTTTCAGACTGTCATTGAAACTTCATCCGCTGAATCCTCATAGCATTCAAGATCGCCAGCAACGCGACCCCTACATCGGCAAAAACCGCCTCCCACATAGAGGCAACGCCCCACGCTCCGAGGCCAAGCACAACGACCTTGACCCCGAATGCTAACGCGATATTTTGCCAGACGATCGTATTGGTCGCTTTTCCAATATGAATGGCGGTGACAATTTTCGAAGGCTCATCGGTTTGTATGACGACGTCGGCCGTCTCGATCGCGGCGTCGCTGCCCAGGCCTCCCATCGCAATGCCGACATCGCTGATGGCAAGGACGGGCGCATCGTTGATGCCATCGCCGGCAAAGGCAAGCGCCTCCTTCCTCCCCCGCTTGATCGTTTCCACGATCTCGACTTTCCTTTCGGGAAGCAGGTCACCGAACGCCTGATCAATGTTCAATGTCATCGCGACACGATCGACAACCGCCTGCTTGTCCCCGCTCAGCATCACTGTCCTGATATTGAGCGCATGCATTTGGCGGATTGCGCTCCCGGCATCTTCCCTGATCTCATCTGCAATGGTAATATATCCACACAGCTTGCCCTCCACCGCCACGAACACCACCGTTTCCGCCGAAGGATCAACATCGACCGGAAGATCGATATTGAACTTTTGCATCAGCCCGGCGCTTCCTGCCAACACGTCCCTACCCTCCACGACGCCTTTCAACCCATATCCCTTGATCTCCTCAACATATTGAACAGTCAGTTTCCCGCCACTACTGGCAAAGTCTGCCACGGCCTTCGCTATCGGATGAGTTGACTGCGACTCGAGGGCAGCTGCGAAGGGAAGCCATGTCCTCTCCT